>CAYRHK010000163.1:0-5834 GCA_964423825.1 uncultured Terricaulis sp.
CTTGACCTTGGTGGCGGAGCGGATGGCGAGGCCGTCGTAATTGCCGATGATTTCTTTCAACTTGGCGGGATCGGCGCCGAGCTTGGGCTGGAAGTCGACCTCGACGCCGCGCTGCTTGAAGATTTCGACAGCGGCAGGAGAGAGTTCGTCTGAGATTAGGACTCTTGGCATGGCTCAGGTTCCCTGGCGCCGGTCGGCGCGGTTCAATCAATAGAGGTGTCGGATGGTCAGCGCGCTGCCGTCGGCTTCGCGCCCGAACAGCGACCACGCGGCCCAGGCGCGCGCGGCAAACTTGGCCGTGCCGATTCAACGATTTTTGAGGGAATCCGGGCTGGCGGCGAACAAACTGGACGCGGCAACGCCGCCCTTGCAGGACTTGTCATCAACTTATCTCCCATCCTTACAGATGGGCGTCCGCCGTTGGGAGCGGATGGCCCGCAGCTTTCATGCGCGCGTTCGGGATCGACCGCAAGCAGCCTTGCTCAGCGCCGCGCCTTGAAAAAGGCTCGCAGCATCGCGGCGCTCTCCTCTGCGAGCACGCCTCCGCTCACCTCGGGCTTCCAATGGCAAGTCGGTCGGTTGAACACACGGGCGCCATGCGCGACGCCGCCGCCCTTCTCGTCGTTGGCGCCATAGACGAGGCGCGCTATGCGCGCATGAGAGATCGCGCCGGCGCACATCGCGCACGGCTCCAGCGTCACATAGAGCGTCAAGCCGGGTTTCAACCGATAATTGCCTAGCGCTAGCGCCGCCTTGCGCAACGCCACGATCTCGGCGTGCGCGGTGGGGTCGTTGCTGGCGATGGGCATGTTTGCGCCTTCAGCGATCACCGCGCCTGCCTCGTCGACGATGACGGCGCCGATCGGCGCTTCGCCGACTTCCGCCGCTGCCCGCGCCAGTTCGAGGGCACGCGCCATATGCGCTTGGTCGTTCATCATGTTTCTTTGCCAGCGATCGGGCAGCAGAGATATATGACAACGACCATGGCGCCTTCCTCGACCGACGATACTAGCCTCGAAGGCGAGCGCATCGCCAAATTTCTCGCGCGCGCGGGCGTGTGCTCGCGCCGCGATGGCGAGCGGCTGATCGCCGAGGGTCGGGTGAAACTCAACGGCAAGGTCCTCGACACGCCCGCCGTGAAAGTTGGGACCAAGGATAAGGTGCAGGTCGACGGCAAGCCGGTCGCCGCCGCCGAGCCGACGCGGCTGTGGCGCTATCATAAGCCCTCGGGACTCGTGACCACCCACAAGGACCCCGCAGGGCGCCCTACCGTGTTCCAGAACCTTCCGCCGGGCCTGCCGCGTGTGATCTCGGTGGGGCGGCTCGATCTCACTTCGGAGGGACTGCTGCTACTCACCAATGACGGTGCGCTTGCGCGCCATCTGGAGCTGCCGGCGACTGGCCTCGTGCGCCGCTATCGCGCGCGTGCTTACGGGCGCATTACGCAGAGCGAACTAGATCAGCTGCGCGACGGCATCACCATCGAAGGGATACGTTATGGTTCGATCGAAGCGACGCTGGAGCGCGGCGGCGCCAATTCCTGGATCGAAGTCGCGATAACCGAAGGCAAGAACCGCGAAGTGCGGCGCGTGTTGGAGGCGCTCGGGCTCAAGGTAAACAGGCTCATCCGCATCGCGTATGGGCCGTTTGAACTCGGCACGCTCATGCCCGGCGAACTCGAGGAAGTCCCCAAGCGCGTGCTGCGCGCCGCGCTTGGAAAAAGCTTCCCCTAGAGCTCTCTTACTCGGATTCAACGGCAAGTCGCATGCGTGCCGCCTAGGAAGTCCGGAATTCCAGGTACGTATTCAGGGAAGAACGAATGAGCGTCTCCCCAAATCATCCGGAGGCCCGCGAATAGGATCACGACAATCCCCAGAACAGCGATCCATCGATGCGTGTTGATCACGCGGGCGATTATCGAAGCGGCGACCCCCATCAAGACGACCGAGAGGATCAGGCCAAAGGCCATAATGACTTCGTTGTGGCAGGACACCGCCGCTACGGCGAGCACGTTGTCGAGCGACATTGAGACGTCGGCGATAATGATCGTCGTCAGTGCGCTCGCGAACGTCTTCGGCGCCTTGCCGCCCGCGGCAACGACCTCGGCCATGTGTTCGCCCGCTACCGGATCGCCGACCATCACCGGTTCGTGCGCCTGGAGATCCTTCCACATCCGCCAACCGACCCAGAACAGCATCAGGCCGCCGACGAATAGCAGACCGGGGATGGCGAGCAGTTGAATGGTGATGCCCGCGAACACGATCCGCAGCACCAACGCTATTACGATGCCCCAGAAGATGGCGCGCCGCTGTTGCACCTGCGGCAGCGCCGCTGCGGCGAGGCCCACGGCGACGGCGTTGTCGCCGGCCAGGGCCAAATCGATCAGGACGACTTGAAAGAGCGCCGCGGCATCGGCGATGACGGTTTCCACTGCGGCCCTGCTCCTCAAGCCCAGCCCGGTCGGGCGGCGCCCTTGTTCCCGAACCCGGCGCCACGCGTCAAGCAATTGGCGACAGCGGGTAAACGCGACATATGGGCGTCCTGAAGCAGGATCAAAGGCAGCGGCCGTGCGGATCGTCGGGGGACAGTTCAAAGGCCGGGTGCTGAAGGCGCCCGAGGGGCGCGACACCCGCCCCACCAGCGACCGCGCCCGCGAGGCGGTGTTCAATATCCTGGAGCACGCCGAATGGTCGCCCGGTCTGGAAGGGGTGCGCGTGCTCGACCTATTCGCGGGCTCAGGCGCACTCGGCTTCGAGGCGCTCTCGCGCGGGGCGGCGTTTGCGCTATTCGTGGAGACCGACGCCAGCGCCCGCGGCGCCATCCGCGACAATATCGAAGCACTAGGCCTCTTCGGCGTCACCCGCATCCACCGGCGTGACGCCACCGATTTGGGACCGAAGCCAGCCGGATTGAGCGAGCCCTTCGATCTCGTCTTCCTCGATCCGCCCTATGGCAAAGGCCTCGGTGAGCGCGCGCTGGCGCGTTTGCACGAGAACGGCTGGACCACGCCGGATGCGCTCATCGTGTACGAATGCGGCGCCGATGAAGCGCCAACGCTTGGCGGCTTTGACGTGCTGGATGAACGCACCTACGGCGCGGCGAAGGTACTGTTCTTGCGACGAGTTCAGTAAGGGGCGCTGCGCTGTTCGGGCGCCGGCGTGGGCGCGGGCTCGCTTTCGCGTAGGCGCGGCGCAAGTCCGACGCGCTCTCGCAACGGCACGCGATATTGGCGCTGGCAACGGTCGAGCAAATCCAGATCCGGCGCCGCGACATCGACTGTCTCTTGCGCCTGGCGCAAGCGCTCGCAGGCTTCGCGCGTGCGCCCGGCGCGATCGAGTGAGCGCACCAGCAGCTGCGCGTCGGCCTGCACGGCCTCGACCGGCGCACTCCCGCCTTCGCGCCACGAGCGTTCGCGCAGCGAATAGGCTTGCGCGAAGCGCGCGCTCGCCGAAGCAAAGTCGCCGCGCGCTTCGGCGATGCGGCCCAGCTCGGAGGTAACCTCGGCGCGCACTTCCGGCACGGTGAGCACTTGCGCGGCTTCCAGCAGACGCCGCTCGGCGTCAGCGTTGCCGGCTTCGGCGCTCTCAACGCTTTCCGACACAGTGGCGGCGGCGATCGCTTCGTTGTCACGATTGAGACGATCGTAAGCCCGCGACAGCATGCGCCAGACATTGGAGTCGCGGCTGGAAAACGCCGTCGCCATTTCCAGCGCACGCACACCGAGCGGATTGTCGTTGGATTCCCCGACGGCGGCGCAAAGCAAATAAATGTCCTCGCGCAGCGGATCGTTGGGATTGGCGGCGGCATAATCCCACAGCGTTTGCATCGCGGCGTCGCGGGCGTTGGCCTGCGTCAGCTGCGCGGCGGCCAATCGAACACCGGCATCGGCGTGACGCGCCACGGCGTTGAAGGCGGCGCGGAACACTTCGCGCGCGGAGGCGTCGAATTCGGCCTCTGAGATCGAAGCCAGCTCAACATTGTCCGTACGCGTCGAGGTGTCCGGCGCGGCGCCAGGGCTGGGCGCATCGAGTGAAGCGGTTTCGGCTTCGCCGAGCGCGCCGGTTTCCAGGATTTGCGCGAGCTGGATGGCTTGTTCGGGCGTCAGCTGCCCTTCCGCGAGCAACCTCAGCAACTCGGCGCGCAGATCGGGCTCCGCTTGCGGCGGCGCCACCAGAAAGCGCCCGCCCACGGCGATCGCAACGAGCAGCGCAACGACACTCAGCACCGACACCAGACGCACCCGTGTCATCAGCCGACGGCGCTTGCGCGCGATGTCGGCGCCGTCGACATCGCGGCCTTCGATTTTGGCGCGCAGCGTCGCGACCAGGATTTGCATTTGCGGCGCATCCGCGCCGCCGTTCCAGCGCGTGAAGTCCTCGGCCTGGAAGGCGCCGAAGCCGAGCGGCAACTCCACCGCGTCGAATAGCACCGGCACGAGCCGGCCCTGATCGCGGGCGCGCCCGGCTTCGTCGCGCACGAAGGTCGAGAGTGTGGAACTCTGCGTCCAGATCACCACGACGGCTTTGGCGTTGCGCAATTCGCGCTCGATGATCGCGGTGTAATCCTGGCCCGCGGCCAGCGAGCGGTCCCACCACACGCTGAAGCCCTTGGCCTGCAGCGCCTCGGCGAGCGGGCGCACGCGGGCGCGGTCTTCACTGGCGTAGGAAATAAAGACGTCGGCCATGGCTCGCGTGCGCGTCCCTTCTGGTGGGCATGGGGCTACCCCACGCCGGCGTTCTGCTGGTTGTCCCTCGGGAGGGGGTTCTTACGGGTAAAACGGGCCGGGGTGAAGATGACGTCGGTCACGATGGCGAGAGCCTAGCGGATACTCGCTCACGATCACGCGGGCGTTGGCTGTGGGCATTTGGTAGTTCGGGCTCGCCAAGCTCCGAAGGCTGGGACTCGCCGAAATCAGCCTACGCCAGCCTCTCTAGCCGACCTTTTCGACTGACTAGGTTTTTATAGTCCCATTGGATCGATCGCGCCTTTTTCAGCCATCGCCGCAAGTCGCGCCTGGGCACCTCTGACACATCATTGAAGAAGACCGACGCGTCCTTGAACTTCTTACCGACGACATTGAGCTTCGCTTCCTCGAAGTCTGCGCCGCTCCAAAACATTAGCCGGATACCTGGCTTCTGCTGGCTGTAGCCAACAATGGGATTGCCGTCCAAAAACCAAACTGGATGAGCGTGCCAAATTTTATTTTCAGCGTTGGACAACGCCTTATCTATTTCTTTGGCGAGCAATTCACACAGTTTCCTGTGTTCGATTCCCCGCTTCAAGTTGTACTTCAAGGTCTCGGCGTGCATCCTATTGTTCCCACTGCTTGCCGCCGCCCCTACCGCTCCATGAACAGCGCCGCGGGATGCTCCAGCATGCCCTTGACGCGCTGGATGAAGGCGGCGGCGTCGTAGCCATCGACCACGCGGTGATCGAACGAAGATGAGAGGTTCATCATCTTGCGCACCACGATGGCGCCGTTTTTCACCACCGGGCGCTCGACCAGCTTGTTGACGCCAATGATCGCCACTTCGGGATGATTGATCACGGGCGTCGTGACAATGCCGCCGAGCGCGCCCAGCGAAGTGATGGTGATGGTCGAGCCAGAAAGCTCGTCCTTGGTCGCGGTGTTCGAGCGCACGGCCGCTGCAAGACGCGAGACCTCCGCCGCGCAATCCCAAACGTCGCGCGCCTCGGCGTGACGCACAACCGGCACGACGAGGCCGTTATCGGTCTGCGTGGCGATGCCGATGTCGACGTTCTCATGGCGATAGACGACGCCCTGGTCGTCGTCGAAGCGGGCGTTGATCTGCGGGAAGTCCGGCAGCGCCAAC
>CAYRHK010000164.1:0-5823 GCA_964423825.1 uncultured Terricaulis sp.
CAAGAAGGTCGCGCTCGAACTGGGCGGCAAGAGCCCCAACATCATCCTCGACGACGCCGACCTGCGCAAGGCGGTCGCGCGCGGCATGCTGCACATGGCCAACAACACCGGCCAAAGTTGCAACGCCCCCTCGCGAATGCTCGCGCCAAAATCCAAGTATGAGGAAGTTGTACAGATCGCGGCCGAAACCGCGAAGTCGATCAAGGTGCAGGCGCCAGACTCCGCCGAGAAGGGCGCGATCGGGCCTCTGGCGAACGCCAATCAGTTCCAGAAAGTCCAGGGCCTCATTCAAAAGGGCATTGACGAGGGCGCTCGTGTCGCCGCCGGCGGCATTGGTCGCCCCGAAGGCTTCAACCGCGGCTATTACGTGAAGCCGACTGTCTTCGCCGACGTGAACAACAACATGACCATCGCGCGCGAGGAAATCTTCGGACCCGTGCTTGTGGTGATTCCTTACGAAACCGAGGAAGACGCGGTTCGCATCGCCAATGACACGCCCTACGGCCTCGCCGCGTACGTGCAGGGGCCGCAAGAGCGCGCACGCAAAGTCGCCAGGCAACTCCGCGCCGGCAACGTTCACATCAATGGCGCTTTTGGTGGTATGGGAACGCCTTTCGGCGGCTACAAGCAATCGGGCCTAGGCCGGGAAGGCGGTCATTTCGGCCTCGAGGAGTTTCTCGAGGTGAAGGCCGCGCTCGGCTGGGGCGAGTAGCGCGCATTTGTACAATACGGCGCGGCCCTCAGGAGCCGCGCCGTAACTCTTTGACAACATGTGCTTCACCTGCCGTTAGCCATGAACGGCGATGATCGCGTGTCATGATCACCGTGCTCGACGCCTTTGCTTTGTCCTTCGACTCGATCGAGTTGAACGCCGCGCGTGCGCCCAGCGCCGCCGCCATCGAGCATGCCATCGCGGTCGCCGCGCCTCCCGTGCCCACCGAACCCGGCTTCTATCTGCGCGACGACGCCGGCGGCCGCTTTCAGGTTGATCGCGACACCGGCGTCATCAGCATCGCCGATCCCGCGCTGCTCGGGCGCGAAGCCAACGCCATCCACCGCGCCCGCCTGCTCGTCGTCGAGCGTTCTGGCCAAAGCTACGAACTCGATATGAGCCTGCGCCTCACGAGCGCCGTGCCTCAACTCGTCGGCGCCGAGGATATGGACTTCGCCGACTTCGTCCCCGCCCAGCCGCGCCGCCGCATCGCGCTCGCTGCCACGCCGGTGGAGACTATATCCGCCCCCGTGGCGCCATGGTCGGCATTTGCCGCAGCGCACGCGTTCCTCACCCCAATGCCACTCGGCGACGAAGAAAACGCGCCCTTTGGTGCGTTGATCGCGGCGGCCCCGCTCAACGCCTGCGCCGCCGCCCTCGACCTGGCGATCGAACCGCCGCCGCCCCCAAGCGCCACAGACGCGAACTGGTCGCTCTAAACCGCCATTGAAATTCCCCGCGAGCCGGTCGACAACGCGCTTCAAACGCGGAGACCCAACGTGGCCGAAAAAACCTGGCGCAAGCGCACGCTCAACAATCGCCCACTGAAGCCCGAAACCCTGATGATGGGCTACGGCTACGACCCGATGCTCTCGGAAGGCTCGCTGAAGCCGCCGCAATTCCAGACCTCTACGTTCGTGTTCCGCTCCGCCGAGGACGGCAAGAATTTCTTCGCCACCATGCAGGGCCGTCGCAAGCTCGGCCCCGACGAAGAACCCGGCCTCATCTACTCGCGCTTCAACAATCCTAATCTCGAAGTCGTCGAAGATCGCCTAGCGCTCTGGGATGAGGCCGAAGCCGCGCTCGTCTTCGCCTCGGGCATGGCCGCGATCTCAACCGCGCTGCTTGCCTACCTCCGCCCCGGCGACATCGTACTACAAAGCCGCCCCATCTATGGCGGCACCGAAACCCTCATCCACTCCATTCTGCCGGAGTTCGGCATCAGCCAGGTGGCGTTCGAAGCCGAACACGGCCCCGAAGCGCTGATGAAGGCGGCGGAAGAGGCCAAGAAGAAGGGCCGCGTCGGCGCCATCTTCATCGAGACGCCAGCCAACCCAACCAACGCGCTCGTCGACATCGCCACCGCGCGCAAGGCATCCGAGTTGCTGACAGTCGACGGCAAACGCCCCCCCGTGATCGTCGACAACACCATGCTTGGCCCGGTCTATTCGCAACCGTTGCTGCACGGCGCCGACATCGTCGTCATGTCGCTCACCAAATATGTCGGCGGCCATTCCGACTTGATCTCCGGCGGCGCGTCGGGCTCCAAAGCCATGCTGGCGCCCGTGCGTCGCATGCGCTCCACGCTTGGCACGATGGGTGATACGCACACGGCCTGGCTGCTGATGCGCTCGCTCGAGACCTTGAAGCTGCGCATGGACGCTGGCGCGCGGGGCGCGGCAAAAGTCGCGGAATTCCTCCGCGATCATCCCAAGATCGACAATGTTTGGTACTTGGACTTCCTGCCCGCGGATCACCCCGACCGCGCGATCCACGAGCGTCAGAACACCAGCGCTGGTTCTACCTTTTCTTTCGAAGTCAAAGGCGGCGAAGCCGCAGCCTTCCGCTTATTGGACAAGTTGCAGATCATCAAGTTGGCCGTAAGCTTGGGCGGTACCGAGACCCTCGCCTCTCATCCCGCCGCCATGACCCATTCTGGCATGCCAGCGGACGAACTTGCAAAATACTCGATCACGCCGGGCCTCATCCGCATCTCCATCGGCATCGAGGATCCGGACGACCTGATCGCAGACTTGAGCCAAGCGCTGGACGCGGCGTAGCAGGCAATGAACAGGGAGCGCTCGCGTACGACGCTCCCTGTTCGCCGCATCATTGCCAAGTCGTGTAGGTCAACGCCAACGTGGCGCCCATCCCGAACATGCCGGGCGACAACGTCGTAATCCGCAACTCGCCGACGCGCCCATCGCCCGTCACGTAGCAGGCGTAGGACCCCGCGCCGGGCACAGTCACGGAACTCGTGACATAGTTCGCTGACATACGCTGCGCGTAACAGGTGGCGTACCCGCGCGCCGTCGCGTCGCCGAGCCAAATCTTGGCGCCGCCACTGGGCTGCAACGTGAAGACATTGCCGATGGCGCTGACAAACCTGAAATCGCCTCCAGCACCCACGACGCTTCCAGCATCGAACTCGAACATTTGGTTAGCCATCGCCGTCAGCGATCCGCTCCGGTGAACGGCGCCGCCGTCGACTTCCGCGTTGCGATCAACTCCAGCTGAGCCCTCGCCCGTATCCACGCGCGTGATCCGGAACGTGACCTCGTAACGCGCGTTGTCCATGAACTGGCTCGCCGTCTCCTCAAAGCAACGGCAAGCAGGATCGAGGCGACCGAGAATTTCGCTCACCCCGTAGCTGAAGCTGGCGTCGAACAGCAACGAAGAATGCTCGGTGGCGCAACCGTCAGTCGCCCCGTAGTGGCTGCCATTGATGCAGAAGGCCCCGGTGAACACCTCGTCCGGCAAGTCTGGATCGAGATCGTACAATTTAATGCTGAAGGAAACGGGCCCACGCCCGCCCTCTGGCGAACATGCCCAAGAGTTTGCGCCCGGCCGGGAAGCCCCAGCGATTGGCCAGACGCAGGTCTGCCCCGTTTCGAATGCCTCCCTATCGCCGGTATCGACGCTGCCAAAGACATCGGTGATTGCGGTATTCGCCCCGCTTTCGAACACAGCGAAAACTTCGTCTGACCCAAGATCGGTGCGCCCGCTCTCATCGGCTGCATAAAAACTCACAGCCTCCACGATGAACCGCGGATAGCGCACCCCGCCTTGCGTGCCGCCGATGCCCGTCACCGCGTCGCGCGGTGGCCTCCGTGTCGTGTCCGGCGCCGGCTGCGTTTCATACTCACGCACCGGCCCTGTCACATCGGGGCCTCGGACCTGTGCGAACACGGTCTGGGTTGAAAACGGTATCAACAGCGTCGCCATGCCGGCGACGAGCGTAATGCGGAGTGAACGGGTCATGGCTGGCCTCCTGTCATCGGCCCCTCGGCCCTGACCGCTGCGCCGCCCTAACCCCCGTGTCCGTGACGCGCGTTACGCACCGCGAACCGCGCTACGGATTCTCCTGGATGCTCCGCAGATACGCCACCAGCGCGTCCGCGCCTTGCGGATTGAACTGGAAGTTCGGCATCGGGTGCGCGACCTGAATGCCGTTAATCAGCTCTTCTTCCAGCACATCGGCCCGGTAGCGCGACAACACTGTGCGAAACGTTGGCGACGCCGGGTTTGGGCTATCGCCATACTCGCCCACCGCATGACACCCCGCGCATTGCGCCTCTGCGATCGCGCGCCCGTCTTCAACCAGCGGCGCATTGTCCTGTGAGCCCGCCTGTCCCTGCGCCGCGCACGCGCCCAGCGCCAACATGAATACCGCCGCCAAAATCCGCATCGCGTGTCTCCCCGCTTCGCCAAAGCCTTAGCGCATCCCCACCACATCCGGTATGGCTAAACCCATGATTCCCGCGTCTTCAGCCTCTGACCTTGCGGTCACTCAAGCGCGGGCCGCCCTCGCAGATCGCACGCCCGTCGTTTTGGTCACCGGACGCGCCGGCACCGGCAAAAGCCACTTCATCCGCGCGCTCGTGGACGAAGATCCGCAATACCCCCAAGCCCTCCTCGCGCCCACCGGCCTCGCCGCCATGAACATCGGCGGCCAGACCGTGCACTCCTTTTTCGGCTTTCCCCCGCGCCCGCTGATCGGCGGCGCCGACAAGCCGCATTACTTTTTCACCCGCACCGCCCGCGCTATTCGCCGCCTCATCGTCGACGAAGTCTCGATGCTGCGCGCCGACGTCTTGGACGCCATGAACCAGCACCTACAAGTGGCGCGGAAATCCTCGCGTCCCTTCGGCGGCGTTCAGATGTTGCTGGTTGGCGATTTTTACCAGCTGCCGCCGGTCGTGCGCGGCGACGAAGGTGCGCTGCTGGAAGAGGCGGGCTACGCGAGCCCCTACGCCTTTTCCGCCCACGTGCTGCGCGACGCACCCATCCACGCCGTCGAGCTCACCGAAGTCTATCGCCAAACCAATCAGGACTTCATCGCCATCCTGTCCTCGATCCGCGAACGCCGCGGCGTCGAAGAAGCGGTCACCATCCTCAACACAGTGTGCCTGGAGCGCAGCCTGCCCAAGCGCCCGGTGCTGCTCTGCGCCACCAACGCCGTCGCCGACGGGTACAACGCGCGCGGCCTCGCCGCACTCGAAGGCCAGGCCGCGCGCTACACTGGCGCTTTCGAAGGCGACACGCCAAAGAGCCAAAGCAACGACCGCTTCCCCGCCCCGATGGAGCTTGTACTAAAGCGCGGCGCGCGCGTCATCTTCACCCAGAATGACAGCGAAGGCCGCTGGGTCAACGGCACGCTGGGGACGGTGAAATCGCTCGACGACACCATTGTACAAGTTGTGCTGGATGCCGGCGACACGGTCGACGTCGAACGCGCCACCTGGCCGCAAGCGCGCTGGACCTGGAACGCCAAGGAAAACCGCATGGAGGTGAAAGAGGAATTCAAATACGTGCAATTCCCGCTCGCCCCCGCCTGGGCGCTCACCATCCATAAAGCGCAAGGCATGACGCTCGATAGCGTCGAAATTGATCTCGGCCGCGGCGCCTTCGCGCCAGGCCAGACTTATGTTGCTCTTTCCCGCGCCCGCAGCATGGAAACACTGCGGCTGACCCGTCCGATCAGCGTGCGCGATGTGCAAGTTGATCCGGCAATCGCCGAAGGTTTGCAGCGGATCGGATTTTAGCGCACCGCGCCGAGAGTCGCTTCCACTGCATCGCGTAACCGATCGCGCAAATGCGGAATGCACGCT
>CAYRHK010000165.1:0-5818 GCA_964423825.1 uncultured Terricaulis sp.
TCGGCCTTCAGCGCTTTGACCGCCTGCACTCCGGAATAGTCGAACTCGCAGGCCTGACCAATGATGATCGGCCCCGCGCCGATGATCAGGATGGAGGAGATGTCGGTTCGTTTCGGCATGCGGCTCCGCCCGCGTTCATGCGGCTAGAATCGATCCTTTCGGGGGATCGGGCGTGCTTAAGACCGCTCAGCGTTCGTTGCAAGGACCTCTCGCCGCACAGCAACCGCCCACGAGAGAGCGGCGGCGAGCGTGAGGACAACGAACCCGCCGATGCCCACAACGCCGCTCCAGGGAAACGCCGCGCTACTCAGGCCCAAGATGGCGACGCCCCCGACCGCGTTCGCCGTCCCATGCAGGATCGCGGCTGGTACAAGCGACTTGCCGCCGCCGTCGCGCACCAGCGTGAACGGGAACGAGAGAAGCACGCAATACAGTACGAAGAGCGGAATGCCGACCAAGCGCTGCTCGGGATAGTTGAGGCCGAATAGGTAGATCGCAGGGGCGTGCCACAAACCCCAGATGGCGCCGGTGGCCAAAGTATAGCGCAGGAAACCGAAGCGTCGCCACAGATGGTACAGATAGCCGCGCCAGCCCATTTCCTCCGACACGAACAAGATTGGCGTGTTGATCAACGCGCCGAGGATCGTGGCTTGCGCCAAAAGAATCCAAGAAAGGCCCGGGATTGCGGCGGCGCGGTCGATCTCGGCGGCGTACTCCGGCGCGGCGGTGCGCGCCTGCACGAGGTAGTTGGAGGCGATGTCGACGAAGTGCGCTTGCCCCGCCCACACCGTGACTAGCGACGCGCCGAACGCAATCGTGAGCGCGATCACCCAAGCCCACAGCCACCACCAGTTCGGCTTGAAGAAGGCGCCGAGCGCCTCGCGTCGCTGTCCCTTTTCGAACGCGATGGCGCAGATCACCGCTGCGATCGAGGGCCCGAACATCGAGGCGGCCAACGAAAGCACCGCGGTCTGCTGCGCGTTGTGCCAGCCCATCGACCAGGCGCCGATCACCATCGCCCAACTGACGGCGAAGGCGAGCGCCAGAAAGATCGTCGCCTTGCGCGCGATTGACATCAGTCCCGTCCCTCGTCTGTTCGCGCTTCAGCTTTGCCGCCCCGCAACCGGACGGCCTCGCGCAGCAGAAACTCGATCTCGGCGTTGACGCTGCGCAGATCGGCGGCGGCCAGCCGCGCGATTGCATCGTACAATGCCGGATCGAGCCGCAGCGCGAAGTTTTTCTTCTCCGCCATGGGACTATTGGTACAGGGAGCCCGTGTTGACCACCGGTTGGGCGTCACGATCGCCGCAGAGCACCACCAAGAGGTTCGACACCATTGTCGCGCGGCGTTCATCGTCGAGCTTTACGATCTCGCGCGCCGACAATTGCTCGAGCGCATGTTCCACCATCTCGACCGCGCCTTGCACGATATAACGGCGTGCGGCGAGCACAGCTTCGGCCTGTTGGCGACGCAGCATGGCGTTGGCGATTTCGGCGGCGTAGGCGAGGTGGCTCAGCTTGGTTTCGTCGATAGACACGCCTGCGACGGCCACGCGCTCCTGAAGTTTTTCGCGCAACAGCGCCGACACCTGGTCGGCGTCGCCGCGCAGCGTGGGCTCGTCATGTTCGGCGTGGTCGTAGGCGAAGTGGGAGGCGATCTCACGCACGGCGGTCTCGATCTGTGTGTCGACGAAGGTTTGGTAGGCGTCGACATCGAAGAGGGCGCGCGCGCTATCGCTGACGCGCCACACCACCACCGCCGCGATCTCGATCGGGTTGCCGCGCTTGTCGTTAACCTTGAGCGTTTGGCCGGTGACGTTGCGCACGCGCAGGCTGATCTTGGTGCGTTTGTACCAGGGCAGCACCCAGCGCAGGCCCGGCTTGCGGTCGGTGCCTTTGTAGTTGCCGAAGAGGGTAATGGCGGCCGCCTCGTTAGGCTGGAGGGTGTAGAAACCGCTAATTGCAAGCAGGAAGGCGACAAGAGCGGTCGCCATAACTAGGCCGGTTTCAGCGCTCTCTTTGGCGACCAGGGCCGCGACCGACCAGATCACCACGCCGAGCAGCACGATCGATAAGAGCAGCATCAAGCCGCCGTTCATCGTGTTCGCCCGACGTTCTTGGGTATTGTTGAGTACGGCCGTCGCCATGGAAGGTCCTTTCTCGGTATCGTAGTGATATCATCGTAGTATCTACATGTGATTATCGCAAGCGAAATCGGGGTGTTCACCACCTTTCCTAAATTGGATTTAACCCGTCTCGCGTAGCCCTGGGAGCCTGTGAAGGTCCGCTTCTAGAGGCCAAGATGGTTGGGTTCAGAGTTAACGGGGTTCGGTCATTCCTGCGCAATCGGGGCGGCAACGTCGCGATGATGTGGGGTCTGCTTGGTGCGGTCCTGGTGGGCTTGCTCGGGATCACCGTGGATTTCACCCGCGCCCAGATGATCCAGGCGCAACTGCAGAACGCCGCCGACGGCGCAGCGTTGGTTGCCGCCCGCGGCGTCGACCAGACGGACGCCGAGCGCGAGGCATCCGCGCGCGCCTATTTCGAAGCCGAGGCGGGTGATCTCGCCGACGAAGCGACGTTGACGTTCTCGCGTGGCGCCGACGGGCGTTATGTCGCCAACGCCGCGGTGGATATGCCCGTCACCCTAGCGCGTTTGGTCTCAACCGATGACTGGACCATCGCGGTCGAGTCTGAAGCGGTCCAAAGCGGGCTTGACCTCGAAATCGCGCTGGTCGTCGACATCACCGGTTCTATGGCTGGTACGCGCATCGCAGACTTGCGCGCCGCCTCGAACGACCTCGTGGACATCGTCGTGCGCGACGTGCAAACGCCGTTCTATTCCAAGCTCGCGCTCATCCCATATTCGATGGGCGTGAATCTGCAAGGTAACGCTTCGCAAGCGCGCGGGAGCGTTACGCCCGTGCGCTCGATCTCGGGCGCCTCCTGGTCGGTCGGCGGCTCCAAGGCCATCACTGGCGCCACCCGCGCAAACCCGGTGGTCATCACATCGAACGGTCACGGTTTTAGCAACGGCCAGATCGTCTGGATACGCAACGTCAATGGCATGACGCAGATCAACAACCGCGCCTTTGTGGTCGCGGGCGCCACCGCCAACACGTTCCAGCTGCAAGGCGTGAATGGCTCGGGCTACAGCAATTACTCCAGCGGCGGCACGGTGCAGCGTTGTCAGGTGGCGAACTGCAATGTGGTGGTGACCGCGAATGGCCACGGCTTGGCCAACAACGACTACGTCTACATAACGGGCGTCGCCGGCATGACCCAGATCAACAATGGGGCCAACGCCACGTGGCGCGTAGACAATGTCACGACCAACACGTTCTCGCTGCAGAGCAGCACCGGCCCAAGCTATGGCAACTACTCAAGCGGGGGCTCCGCTTATTGCGTCGTAGCTGGCTGCGAGTATTTCCGCTTCACCAACCCCAGTAATCAGGTGCGGGTGCACCGCATCACGACGTGCGTCAGCGAACGCGTCGGGCCCGATGCTTACACCGATGTAGCGCCGAGCACCACGCCGGTCGGCCGCGTGTATACTTCAGGCGGCACGGGCTGCCCGGCCAATGGCATCGTGCCTCTCACCAGCGATCGCACAGCGCTGCACAACGCCATAAACGCGCTCGGCGCCTCGGGCATGACGGCCGGTCAGATCGGCACGGCTTGGGGCTGGTACACGCTGTCGCCCAACTTCTCGGCGTTGTGGCCAGCGGCGAGCGACCCTGCCGCATACAACGCGCCGCATCTCTTGAAGATCGCGATCATCATGACCGACGGTCAGTTCAACACCGGTTATTGCAGCGGCGTCATGAGTCAGAATTTCAACGGCGGCTCAAACGCGATCAATTGCAATGCCACTAACGGCACGCCGACCGATCAGGCGCTCGCGATGTGCCGCGAAATGCGCAGTGCCGGCGTCATGATCTATACGGTCGGCTTCGACGTGGGCGCCGACGCTGACGCAGCGCGCTTCATCGCTCAATGCGCCAGCGACAGCAGCAAGGCGTTCATGGCCACCGACGGCGCGGCGCTGCGCCAGGCGTTCCGCGAAATCGCCTTGTCGATCTCGCAATTGAGGCTGTCGCGCTAGGCGCGACAGTCTGTTGCGAGGCAGGTTATTGCGGGGCCTGGAAGTTCACTGCGATCCGCGTCTGCGCACCGACCGAGCTCGCGCCGTCGCTTAGGGTGGCGCGGGCGCGGTAGGAGGTTGAAGCGGCAAGCGCCGCGCGCCCAAAGCCTGCGTCCGCCGGCGACTCCGCGGCGATGGTGCAACTCAGCGACAGATCGAACTGGACGCGGCAATCGAGTTGTACGCGTCCGCCCACACCGCGGCGCAAGGCGCTTTGGGGGTAGAGTTCAGAAATCCGGCGCGGCGTCGGGCGTTGGGTGAACACCACGGCGCCCGGCGCGGCAGGGCGAGGCTCGGCCACAGTTTCGGGACCAGCTGGAGCGATGAACGGCGGCAGCGGCGCCGGCGCGCCGTCGACACTGGCGCCAGCACCCGGCGATGGGGATGAAGATCCCGGCGTCAGCGAAACCGGCCCGCCAGCACTCGGGCTGGGGTTTGGAGGCGGTGAAGTCGTGCGGTTCGACGTCTCCGGCGCGCGGGTGGCGCGCTCTGGTTCGCGCGTGCGCGGTTGGGGTGGAGGTTCACGCGTGCGCGTAGTCGATGGCGCTGCGCCATCGTCGTTGGCGTCGGCGAAAGACACGCTACCGGTCGGCGGCGCGCTTGCATCGGCATCGGGCGCAGCGTCGACCGCGGGCGCTTCGGCGGTCGGGGCGCTGCCGGGAAGGCCGAGGCCGCCGCCGAAGTAGAGCCCGCCGGCCACAGCGAGCACACCCAACAAGGCGATGATGATAAAGGTGCGCAAGGCGCCGCCCTCGGCTGGCGGCTCGCGAAGATCAGCGCGATCGAAGACTGGCTCAGCCGTGCGTGCGCGCCGTTGAGGTTCGGGGCGTCGTCCATTGATCGGCGCGGCCATCGGCGGTGGCGCGATCGGGGACTCGGCGCGGCGTGGTGTTTCGGGGCGCCGCGATTGGGGCATCCCAGTGTCGCCGCGTCCGCCATTGCGCAGGGGCGAGGGCGGGCGCGCGGTGGCGCCTGACGCGGTGAGCTGACGCAGCTTCAGTTCGGCAACTTCGGAGAAGGTGCCGCGCTGACCATAGCGCGCGAGATAGTCCATAAAGGCGCTGGGATCCTGACTGTCGCGGATCGCGCGCCAGTGTTCGGCTTCGGAGTTCAGGTCGCTGCCCGACTGGGGCGGCGCCGGGGCTGGGCGCGGCGATGCGGTCGGCGCTCGCGGCGGGGGCGCCGAGCGCGGCGGCGGGGCAGGGCGCGGCGGGGGGTCATCGTAGGCAGAGGGGCGCGGGCCGGCAGCGGCGCCCACCGAAGCGCGGGCGGTGTTAACAAGGCGGTCGACCGCAAAGAACAGGGGGTCAAGCGCGGGGTCGTTGGGATCGCCATCCCATTCGGACAGGTCGAACGCGAGCGAATTGCCAATGCTGTCTGGCGGCGGCGGCTCGATGAGGCTGGCGACCACCGCCTTCTCAGCGTTGATCACTCGTTGGGCGGCGTCCAGGAACGGCCGCGACCGGATCGAAGCCTGCGACCAGACTACGACGCCCGCGCCACTGGAACGCAGCGCGCTGTCGTTCGTCGGCGCACCTCCAATGGAGAAGCCCGCAGCCTCGAACATCTCAGCGAGAGCCTTAGCCTGAGGCTCGTCCTCTCGGACACAAACTTTGAGTTCGTCCGCCATGACGTCTCCTGCGCCCCCTAGTTACACACCCGCCAAGGCCCTTA
>CAYRHK010000166.1:0-5818 GCA_964423825.1 uncultured Terricaulis sp.
GTTTCGGTGGCCGACGAACGCGGCTTGCCGAATTGGCCGGCGATGCGCCCGAGCTTCACCACCGGCTTCGATCCCGCGAAGGTGAGCACCACGCTCATCGCCATCAGAGTGCGGAAGGTGTCGCGGATGTTATCGGGGTGGAACTCCTTGAAGCTCTCGGCGCAGTCTCCGCCCTGCAACAGGAAGGCCTTGCCAGCCGCTACCTCAGCCAGCCGTGCTTTGAGGTTGCGCGCCTCTCCTGCGAACACCAAGGGTGGATAGGCGCGCAGCTGCCCCTCGACCCGCGCGAGCGCCTCCCCGTCCGGATAATCGGTCGGAATATGCTTGGCGGGCTTGCCGCGCCAGCTCGATGGGGTCCACCTGGTCATCGTAACAATCTAGGCCATGGCCGGGCCCGCGACGAGGCCCAATTCAGCGTTCCAGCCAGTCATGCTCCAGCGTTTTCAGCCGCCCCATGACCGAAAGCAGGAAGGCCGTCGACCAGGCGAACAAGATCACCCCGTTGGCGGCTTCAATGGCCGAGACGATCCGCCAGCGGGGTGAAAGCACAATGTCGCCATACCCCAGCGACGCGAAGCTAACAGTCGAAAAATAAAGCGCCTGTTCAAAATCGGGGAGCGCACCTACCGCATAATAAAGCGCGGCGTACGCCCAGATTTCTAGGGTGTGCACGGCGAAGATTCCGAACACCACGAACAACACAAGGGCGCCCTGCCCCATAACACTCTCGTGCGCGCGAAAATGACCGCCGCGCCGACGCAGAAAGCGCAGTAGCGCCAGGAGCCCCAAAAAGTGGACGGACACGGTCAACGCCACCATGGCGCTGGCAATGGCGAGATTATGAATCAGATAGGACATGCTATGACCGTAACCCCAATTTCGGGCCGGACGAATTGGTCCCCATCAACTTCGGCATCACCCAATGACACATGCGCAAACTCACTTCGACCTTTCCCCCCTCTCTCCAGACGCCCGCAGGCGCCTTGAGGCCGACCTGAACGATGAAGAACGCCGAGTGCTCCTCCACCACGGTACAGAAGCGCCCTTCTGCGGCGGGCTGCTCAACCAGAAAAAAGCTGGTGTCTACTGTTGTCGGCTGTGCGGGCTTCCGCTCTTCCGCCAGAACGCCAAATTCGAGAGTGGGACTGGCTGGCCGAGCTTCACCACCCCATTCGATCCCGCACACGTCGTTGGCGTCGAGGACAATTCCTACGGCATGCGCCGCACCGAGACTCGCTGCGCGCGTTGCGATAGCCACCAGGGCCACGTGTTCCCGGATGGACCGCCGCCTGCTGGCTTGCGCTACTGCATCAACTCAGTTTCATTAACTTTTGTGCCGGACGGCGAGGACTTGCCCGACCCCCTCGGTCGCAACGAGGCACTGGCGAAGCCGGCTTGACGTAGAGGCGGGTTCGAGGGTCACTATTGCTCTCGTGACCAAACCCTTTCCCACCAAAGACCTGCAGTTCTTCCGCACTGCCCCATCGCCCTGCCCATACTTGCCGGGCCGGCGCGAACGAAAGGTGTTCACCGGCCTTGTGGGCGAAGACGCCGAGGCCCTTCACGAAACCCTCACCAGCATGGGTTTTCGCCGCTCACAAGGCATCGCCTACAAGCCATCATGCGACGCCTGCACTGCCTGTACCTCCGCGCGCGTGCCAGCGTGGCGCTTCACATTCGGGCGCCGTTGGCAGAGGGTGCTCAAACGCAACGCCGATCTCATGCGCACGCGCCGGCCTGCAGAGGCGACACGTGAGCAATTCCAGCTCCTACGCGCTTACTTGCGCTCCCGCCACCGCGAGGGCGGCATGGCCGAAATGGGCTATGGCGACTATGTAACCATGGTGGAAGATAGCGCCGTGCGCACACACATCGTCGAGTATCGCTACAGCGATGGGCCCCGGTCCGGTGAGCTCGCGGCAGCGGCGCTGGTGGATGTCCTGCGCGATGGACTGTCGCTAGTCTACTCCTTCTTCGATCCATGCGCACCGCGGCGCAGCCTCGGCGCCTACATCATCCTGGATCACATCCAGCAGGCACGCGCCGCTAGCTATCCTCACGTCTATTTGGGCTACTGGATTCAGGGCTCCGAGAAAATGGACTACAAAGCCGCCTTCACACCGATTGAGCTCTTGCATGATGGCGTTTGGCGCACCTTCGTGCGCGCCGAGGATTGACCATGCCTAAACACAACAAGGCCCTCTGGCGCGCGGACGACATCGCTCCCACAATGCGCGCCTTCACCCAAAAGCTAAATCAAAACTCGCTCTTCCGAGCAACGGGATTGTCGCGCCTTGCAGGCATGAAGCGCGCGCATGTGAGCCTCGTTCGTCTCCCACCCGGCAAGGACAGCTTCGCTTATCACGCCCACCTGCTCGAAGAGGAATGGATTTACATTCTGAGTGGGCGCGCCATCGCTGAGATCGATGGCGTTTCGCATGAAGTCGGCGCCGGCGACTTCATGGGCTTTGCGACGCCATCGGTCCCACACCTCTTGCGCAATCTTTTCGACGAAGAATGCGTCTACCTCATGGGTGGCGAGGACAAGCCGATCGACGTTCTCACCTACCCAAACGACGACAAACGCTACCTGCTGATGCAGACCGAATCCGGCACCGAATTCTACGAACTGGGCGAACCGATCAAGCCGTTCGGGAAGGCGGACTAGCTCAAGGCGCTGGCATATCCTGTACGAACGCGCACTCGCGCGCTTGCGCCAATTCATAGACACGCTGCCCGCGCATCATCTGCGGCATGATCGGCGTCATGCGTTCGGCCATCGCGTTCATCTCCGCTAGGTGCTGGTCGGCCATGCCGCGACTTTGATTGGCCATGGCTTGCTGCTGGATCATCTGCGCATAACCCGCGCCCGGGATGAAGGCGCTGGCGAGGCTCATGAAAATCCCAACACCCATCTGCGCGCGCATCTGGTCGCGGGCCGCGTTCATGCGCTCCATCTGCGCCTGTGCGTCTGCGCCCTGTGCGGCGACCGCCGCCTGCACCGCCGGGTCCTGCATCGTCGCAACCATTTCCGCTTCCAGCTGCTCGCAACTGAGTTGCTCGTCGCCTGGGCGTGACGCCTGCGCTTGCGCATCCGCCATGGCCTGTTCCATGGCCAGCATGCGCTCCTCGGCGCTTTGGGCGCCAACGGGGCCGGAAACTGTCAAACACAAGATGGCTGCGGCGAGAGCGAGCGCTTGTCGCATCGGACACACTCCTTGACGGCCCCCGCCGCCGCGCACGCTACGCCTTGCTTGATCCCGCGTCCATGCAGGTCGCCGGGCACAAAGCGGAACTCAAGTTCGGCTAGTCGACTGCATACGCATAGGTGGCACAGAGCATGCTGTCGCGCGCGTTGGGACCAGGAACATCGGCGCCGGAGAAAACTTCCACGAACAGCACCGTCAGCGGCTCGCCATAGACCAAGGCCACATAGCTTGCGGGCTCATCGCCCCAGCAGAGCACGGTAGGCGCCGGCGCGACCACCCGCCTCAGCTCCACGCGCACGTCGCTGGATGTGGAGGCAATGGCCGCGAAGCTCTGCCCGTTTTCGCCGGCGCGCGTATCGGCGCTGACCTCCCCCAGATACACAGTCTGGGACGCCACTGTGGGCGCTCCGTCTGCGTCGAAAAATTGCACTCCATCGGCGCGGACTTCGATCAAGCTCACCGCCCCTGCGGTGGGCGCGGAGAAGCCGCTCATGAGGCCGGCCGCCATCGGTCGTCCTTGAGTAAGCGCCGCTGTGCCCGGCGCGGCAGCGTCGGTCGCATTGGACGGCGCAGGCGCCTGATTGCAGGCGGCGAGAAGGATGAGAGCTAGGAGAAGAGAGCGCATGGGCTGAGCATAGCGGCGTTCCCTCTCCCCCGCGAGGGGGAGAAGGTGAGGGTGAGGGGGCGCGTCCAGAAAAGTGGCGCTACACTCCTGCCGCCCACCCTCATCCGGCCCTTCGGGCCACCTTCTCCCGCCGATGCGGGAGAAGGTCAGTTCACGTCATGCGAAGACGCTCGTCATTCCGGACGCGCGGAGCGCGATCCGGAACCCAGGGGCAAACGTGCGGCGCTTCTGTCTCCTGGGTTCCGGGTTCATCGCGTACCGCGATGCCCCGGAAGGTCAAAGGGACTGTTGCCAGAAAGGGTGTGCGTCACTCTTCCCGCTCTTTCCTCTTTTCAGCCCGTAGCTCACTGAAGAACTCCTCTGGGGACTTTTCTTCCTCCCGCCAAGGACGCGTCATCAAACCTCTGATACGCGCCACGACTTTGTTCCATGCCGGATTGGATTCATCTAGGGCTCCACCGCTCAAATCTTCGTAGTGCATTGCGCTGAAGTCTGAAGGAGGAGGTCCTGAGACCAGGCAACTCACCAGGCAATTTCGCGAAACAGCGACGGCGGCCTCAGATCGAACCCAGGGAGAATCCAACGCGTCCTCCGACCAGCAAACAAGAACCGCAGAGGCGAAGCTTGTTTGTGTCCTAATCAATGTATCAAACCGCTCGCCGGCAACAATCTGGGCGTCGATCCACACATCCAGTCGCTGCCTTTGCAATGCGTCGGCAATCGCCATTGCGCGGTCTCGATCACGACGGCTGTAGGAAATGAACACGTCGGGTTTGTGCCACTCGGTGCCACCGGATGAACGAGTGAATACATTTCCGGATGCCTGCCTAGGTTTTGCGTGGGGGATGCCGATCCGGGCATCTTCGCACAAGTCCTGTATCCTCTCAGTTTGCAAACTAATCAGAAAATTGATCGCGGTGAGTTGGCCGTAGAGGTCGGGGTCGTTGAAGCCTTCACGCAACTTGCGATGGAGTTCGTTCCCAGAACCACCCGGACCCTTGCTTTCGGCGATCAATCGCGAGAGCCAGAACTCGAATTTTGTTCTGATCCTGTCGGCAACCTCGCCTGCTCGACGCTCCGAATCAGCCTTGAGCCACCTTTCCAGGAACAGCTTGCCCTGGGCAGATCGCGACAACTGGCGGTCGATTTTGTCGATGCGAGTCCCGAGCGATACCGCCGGGCGCGCGCCGCCCTCTCGCGCCACGCGCCCGCCAACCGCTACATATCGCTCTTGTAGGAGAACACGCCTTCGAATTGTTCCTCGCAACCACATCCCACTCCAGTTGGACGGCGGACTGGGAGCAGTCTGCGCACTCAAGTCGTGACCAGTTATTTCTTCGCCGGCCATCCCACCCTCACAACGGAATATTATCGTGCTTCTTCCAGGGGTTTTCGAGCTTCTTGTTCTTCAGCGTCGAGAGCGCGCGGATGATGCGGCGGCGCGTTTCGCGCGGCATGATCACGTCATCCAGATAGCCCATTGAGGCCGCCACGAACGGATTGGCGAAGCGCGCCTGATATTCTTCGGTACGACGCGCGATCTTGGCGGGATCGCCGATGTCGGCGCGGAAAATGATCTCCACCGCACCTTTCGCGCCCATCACCGCGATCTCGGCGCTCGGCCACGCATAGTTCACGTCGCCGCGAAGGTGCTTCGAGCCCATGACGTCATAGGCGCCGCCATACGCCTTACGCGTCACCACCGTCACCTTCGGGACTGTGGCTTCGCCGTACGCGAACAACAGTTTCGCGCCGTGCTTGATCAGCCCACCCAGCTCCTGGCGTGTGCCCGGCAGAAATCCAGGCACGTCCACGAACGTCACGAGCGGAATGTTGAAGCAATCGCAGAAACGCACGAAGCGCGCGGCTTTGCGCGACGCGTCGATGTCGAGCACGCCCGCGAGCGTCATCGGCTGGTTGGCGACGAAGCCCACCGGCGCGCCATCGAGGCTGAAGGTGGTGTACTCGATGCCTGGCAACTGCA
>CAYRHK010000167.1:0-5792 GCA_964423825.1 uncultured Terricaulis sp.
GGATTGAGCGAGGTCAGTTCAATCGTCTGATCGTTCTTGCGGCTGAGCACCTTGGCCATCACTTCGCCGGCGCGCGTGCGCACCACGACGCGGTCGCCGCGGCGCACCTGGGCGCCGGGTTGTACAATGACGATGTCGCCGGCGCGGTAGGTCGGCTCCATGGAATCGCCCGCGATCTCGAGGGCGTAGATGCGATCGTCACCGAGGTCGGGGAAACGCACGGTCTCATCGGCGCCGACGGGGAAGCCCGCGTCGTCGAAAAAGCCGTCGGTTCCAGCGCGCGCCATGCCCACTATCGGAATGGCTTTGCCGGCGCCATTCACCCGTCCCGCGACCAAGGCGGCGAACTCGTCCCAAGTCGCGTTCGCGGCGGCGAGCGCGCGCTCGATGCTTTCGGTGGAGGGCCAACGGGGCTTGCCATCAGGGGTCTGACGCTTCGAGCGATTGAAGGTGGTGGGGTCGAGCCCGGCGGCGCGCGCCAATCCGGAAGCGCTTAATCCACGCCCCGCAGCCAGCGCATCAACCGCGCGCCAGATCAGACTATGGCTCATGTCGACAGGCTATTGCCTCACAGGAGGACTTTCAACCCAAACCTAGGAAATAATTCCTGGTTGTAGGAAATGCAACCAAAGATTGTAGGCGCTAAGGTTACCTTGGTCGAGAGTAAACCAGCGATTCTGAGGAGCGATAGTGAGCAAAATCCACGCGCTTGCGGCTGTCGCGTTGCGCCAGCTCGACCCAGAGATTGGCCATCAACTCGCCCTGGCTGGCCTGCGCGCAGGGCTTGGACCGCGCGTCCGCGCCAATCGCTTCGCTCGGTTGCGAACCACCCTGGCCGGGCTGGAGCTACCCAACCCGGTCGGGCTGGCGGCGGGTTTTGACAAGAATTGCGTGGCGCCCGCCGCGCTGCTTGGGTGCGGGTTCGGGTTTGTGGAATGCGGCACCGTCACGCCGCTTGCACAGGGCGGCAATCCCAAGCCGCGCTTGTTTCGGCTGAGCGAAGATCGCTCCGTGATCAATCGCATGGGCTTCAACAATGAGGGGCTTGAGGTCTTTGCGGATCGGCTTGCGTCGGGTGACGGGCGCGGCGTTGTCGGCGCCAATGTCGGCGCCAACAAGGACTCCTCTGATCGCGCCGGCGACTATGTTCTCGGCATGGGGCGGGTGTGGAAGCGCGCTTCCTATGTGACCGCCAACATTTCGTCGCCGAACACGCCGGGCCTGCGCGGACTGCAGGAGCGGGGGCCGCTTGAGGATCTGTTGGGCCGGCTCGACGAAGCGCGCGCCCCGCTCACGGCGGCGCATGGGGCACGACCATTGTTTCTGAAGGTGGCGCCTGACCTTGACGAAGACGCCGTGCGCGACATTACCGAACTGGCGCTCAAATGGCGCATCGATGCGTTGATCGTGTCCAACACTACGGTACAACGTCCGGCGCATCTCACCTCGGACCATCGCGAGGAGGCCGGGGGATTATCGGGACAAGCGCTGTTCCAGATCGCGACGCACGCGTTGCGCCTCTTCGCTGAGGCGGCGGGCGGGCGCCTTCCACTGATCGGCGCGGGGGGCGTCGACAGCGGTCTTGCCGCCTACGCCAAGATCAAGGCGGGCGCGAGCGCTGTACAACTCTATTCGGCGCTGGTGTTCGAAGGGCCTGGGTTGGTAGGTCGCATCCTGGATGAACTGGACGGTCTGCTCGCCGCCGACGGCTTCGACTCCGTGGCCGAAGCGGTTGGCGGGGCGTTTTCGCGCTAAGTGCGCGACGCAATGCGCGAGCGCATTGAGGTGGTTAGTTGCCGAACTTCGGAAATCAGCATGCGCAGATCACCATTGGTGCGATCAAGTGCTGCGAGGAAGTCGCGCTGTTGTTGTTGGGCCAGCCAAATCTGGTTGCCCTCAAGCACGAGCGAAACGTCGACGACCTTCCAGACGTCGCCAGAACGCAGCAGGCGCCATTGCACTGTCGTCGGCTGTTCGCCGTCCGACGGCACAAGCTGGCTTTGCACGATCACGTCGCGGCCGGCGATGCGTTCGGTAGAGCCGGTGACGCGCAAAGTGGCGCCGTTGAAGCGCTGCAGGCGATCTTCGTAGACGGCGATCGCGTAGTCTTGGAACACGGATTGCCATTCCGTGCGCAACGCCGCATCGGCGCGCAATTGCGTGCTGTAGCGGCCAAGCACAAAAGTGGCGATGCGCGGCATATCGGCGAACTGCGCCATCAGGCGATAGAATGTTTGACGGCGCTGGGTGGCCGACATCGAGCCGTTCGATAGAGTCGCGAGTGCTGTGGCGGCGTTGGTTTGTACGTATTGTTCGGCTTCGGCGTTGCGCGCGGCATAGGCGGGCGTCGCCGCTGCAACGATGAGCGCCAACGCACCGGCGAAGAAGGAGGCGCGCGTCGGGTTAGTCGTGGTCAATATTTCTCTCCAGGCTCGTTAGGCCAAGACTTGGGCGCCGTCCCTGCTTGCGCCAAGTCAGCGGATTGCGCTTGCTCGGGGGGTTGTTGCGCAAATTCATCACTCGGTGCGCTGGCTGACGCCGCGCCGACGTCGATCGACTCGAAGTCGGGAAGATCCTCGACGTCGGTCTCGCCGTTCTGAATCGCGCTTTCGCGGAGTAGATCGTACGAACTGCGGAAAGACGTATAGGGGTCAACGGAGTCTCGTCGGATGTCGTCCACAGCTTCGAGCACCAGTTCGCGCGCGGCGATGCCCGCGGTCACAGTGCGCGCAGCGCGCCATTCGTCGATGTTGTCGCCTTCGATCCAGGTGAGGGGGTCGAACACGGTGTCGATGACGCGGCCGGTCGCGTCGCGCACGTTGCTCGGCCCCATCAGCGGAATGAAAAGATACGGCCCGGCGCCGACGCCCCACACCGCGAGCGTTTGGCCGAAATCTTCGTCGTGGCGTTCAAGGCCCATGCTGCTCGCGGGATCGAAGATGCCAGCGATGCCGACCGTGGTGTTGATGCCGAAGCGTGCTGCGGTCGTGCCGGCGCGTCCAATCTCGCCCTGCAACACGTCGTTGGCGAAGATGACCGGGCCGCGCAGGTTGCGCAAAACGTTCAAAACGCCTTGGCGAAGAGGGCGCGGCGTGATGGCGCGATAGCCGCGTGCGACTGGCTCCAGCACCGCCTGGTCAACGGCGTCGTGGACGGCGTAGAGGTCGCGGTTGAAGGGCTCCCAAGGGTCGGACACGCCGGGGTCGGCGGCTCCATCTTGGGTGGCGGGGGCGCTCTCTTGGGCCGCCGCCAAAGACGGCGCCGCCAACGCGAACGCCAAGGTCAAAACTGAAACTGTCGCCCGCATGAAGGTCATTCCTGTCCTCGCGTCCGCGCGGGGGTCTCCACGCGTCAAGGCGCTCGCTTGGTCGCGACCGCCCATCCATACCCAGACTGCCATTTACCATGAGTGAATACGGCAGAGTTCGGCCATCCAGGGCTGAGGAGGGCGAATTCAGAGCGGGCAGTGCGCGAATCGGTCCAGCACGCGGCGCCGCAGCAACACAGGCTGGTTCACTTGACAAAATGATATAAGGACATGCTTATGTCTCTATGATCGACGTCATGGAGCGGGGCGACGCCGACCGTGTGGTTGGGGCATTGCGCGCAGCCGGAGAGCAAACCCGGTTGCGTGTGCTGGCGCTGCTGCGCGAGGGCGAACTCGCGGTCACCGAACTGGCGCAGGCGCTGGGCCAGAGCCAGCCGCGCGTGAGCCGTCACCTCAAGCTCCTGACCGATGCAGGTCTGGTGGAGCGCGCGCCTGAGGGCGCCTGGGTCTTCTACCGCTTGCCGCGCGCGCGCACGGTGGAGCGTTTCTTTGCCGAAGCAACGTTGGCGGCGCTCGATCCTGACGACCCGGTGTTGCAGCGCGACCTGGAACGCCTGAGTGCGATCCGCGCCACGCGGGAAGATGCCGCCGCGCAGTATTTTGCGCGCAACGCCGCCGACTGGGAGCGGGTGCGGGCGTTGCATCTGCCGGAAGCGGACATCGACAGCGCCATTCTCGAGGCCGCCGGCGCTGGGCCGTTCGCGTTCATGGCGGATGTGGGCGTCGGGCAAGGGCGGATGATCGAGTTGTTCGCCGATCGCGTTGAACGCGCGGAAGGTTTCGACACTTCGCGCCAGATGTTGGCGATCGCGCGCGCGTCGCTCGATCGCTTGAAAGCGAAAGCGGGCGTGCGCCTCGGCGACGCTTATGCGCCGCCGATAGAAGCTGGCGCGGCGGACCTAGTGACCATTCATCAAGTACTTCACTTTTTGGCTGACCCAGGTCGGGCGGTGTTGGAATCGGCGCGCTTGCTGAAACGCGGCGGGCGCGTGGTGATCGTCGATTTCGCGCCGCACGATCTGGAATTTCTGCGCGAGCGGCACGCGCATCGGCGTCTTG
The DNA here is from genome assembly GCA_964423825.1 of uncultured Terricaulis sp. Taxonomy (GTDB): domain Bacteria; phylum Pseudomonadota; class Alphaproteobacteria; order Caulobacterales; family Aquidulcibacteraceae; genus Vitreimonas. The sequence continues at coordinate 4,388 of CAYRHK010000167.1, forward strand.
GCTTTGCCGATGCGGAGGTGGCGGCGTGGTGCGATGCAGCCGGCGTTGCGCGGGTGAGCGTCACGACCCTGAGGCCGCGCGAGGGCGGGGCGCTTACCGTAAAGATCTGGGCGGGAGACAAGCGATGAGCACCGCGGTCGCGCACAATCTCATCGCGGAGGCCTCCGAGCGAGTCGGGCGACCGCGCGTGTCGTTCGAGTTCTTCCCGCCGAAAACTGAAGCGCTTGAAGCGCAGCTGTGGGAGTCGATCCGCAAGCTGGAACCGCTGGGCCCGAGCTTCGTGTCGGTCACTTACGGCGCCGGCGGATCGACGCGTGACCGCACGCATCGCACGGTGTCTCGTATTGTACAAGAGACCGGACTCAAGCCAGCGGCGCACCTCACTTGCGTCGGCGCTGCTCGCGAGGAGATCGACGAGGTGTTGCGCGCCTATTGGGCGGCGGGAGTGCGCCACATCGTGGCGCTGCGCGGCGATCCGCCCGGCGGGGCGGGCGCGCCATACGCGCCGCATCCTGGCGGTTACGCTTACGCCGCCGATCTAGTGGCGGGTGCGGCCAAGGTTGCGCCATTCGAGATATCGGTAGCCTGTTATGCGCATCGCCATCCCGATAGCGCAGACTGGCAAGCCGAGATCGACAATTTCAAGCGCAAGGCCGACGCGGGCGCGACGCGCGGCATCTCGAATTTCTTTTTCGATGCGGAATCGTTTTTGCAATTGCGTGATCGCTTGGCGGCCGCGGGAATCTTAGCACCCATCGTGCCCGGAATCATGCCTGTGACGAACTTCGCCGGCGCCAAGCGGATGGCTGCGACCGGCGGCGTGCCGGTACCCGGCTGGTTCGAGCGCTTGTTCGAGGGACTCGACGACGATCCTGAGACGCGAAAGCTGGTGGCGTCGGCGACGACGGGGGCAATGTGCGCGCAGCTGGCGGCGGAGGGTGTCGAGGACTTTCATTTTTACACGCTCAACCGCGCCGATCTGACATTGGCGATCTGCCGCATTCTTGGCGTGCGGGTGCAGGAGGCCGTGGGATGAACCGGACGCAGCGGGTCGCATCACTTAAAACCGCCATGGCCGAGCGCATCTTGATCCTTGACGGGTCGATGGGCGCCTACCTGCAGGGCTTTGCGCTCGACGTGAACGACTTTCACGGAACGCGTTTCACCGAGCATCCGATGTCGCTGAAGGGCGACAACGATCTGCTTGTGCTGACGCGGCCGGATATTATCCGCCAAGTCCATGACGGCTATCTCGCCGCCGGCGCCGACATCGTCAGCACGAACACCTTCAACGCCACGCGCATCAGCCAGGCGGAGTATGCTCTGGAAGATGTCGTGCACGAGATCAACGTCGAAGCCGCGCGGCTGGCGCGTGCTGCGTGCGACGCGTTCGAGGCCAAGGATG
>CAYRHK010000168.1:0-5750 GCA_964423825.1 uncultured Terricaulis sp.
GCCTACACCCGCTCGGAGACGACGCGCGGAACGATCGGCCCCAACGAGGGGCTTCAGATTCGGATCGGCTTGCGTTCGCTCGGGGTGTTCGGCGGAAGTTAGGGCGGAACACTGATGAACTTGAAGACAATTGCCGCCGCAGCGGCTGCGTTGGTGGCGCTCTCGAGCGCGCAACCGACCATGGCGCAAAACGCGGAGGGCGTCGCCGCGACAGTCAACGACCACGTGATCTCCACGTATGACGTTCGCCAACGGGCCCAACTGCTGTTGGTTTCGGCCGGGCTTGACCCGACGCCAGAGTTGCAGCAGCGCGCGCGTGCTCAGGCGCTGCGCGACCTTGTCGACGAGCGTCTCCAGATCGAAGAGGCTGCCCGTTACAACATCACTGTCGAGCCGGCAGTAGTGGACCGGCGTCTGGCGGATATCGCGCGGCAAAACCAGAGCACACTCGAGGCGCTCGCGGTCCAGCTTGCTAATGATGGCGTGGCGATCGCGACATTGCGCGCGCAAATCGAGGCAGATATCGCGTGGCAGCGCCTCATTGGCGGCATGTATGGATCGCGCGTGCGCGTCTCGGAGGTAGAGATCAGCGAGATGCAGGCGCGCATGGCGGCGAACGCAGCGCGACCGCAATTGCAGCTGTCAGAGATTTTTCTGCCCGCCGAAAGCGAGGCTGAATTCGCCGAGATGGAGCAAGGCGCCACCCGGCTTATAGAACAGATGCAACGCGGCGCTCCGTTCCCGCTGGTCGCGCGGCAATTCTCGCAGGCGCCGTCAGCAGCGGCCGGCGGCGACATGGGCTGGGTGTCGGCGACCGATCTCGCGCCGGAGCTCCAAGCGATCGCCGACCGGCTGCAGCCTGGACAGGTTTCCCTGCCGATCCGGACCCGCGCGGGCGTCTACATCATCGCGGTGCGCGCCCGCCGCGCCGGCGCCGCCGAAGGCTCGACGACCATTGCTTCGTTGCGCCAGATCACTGCGCCGCTGTCGCGTCAAAGCACGCTGGAGCGACTGCAGCGCCGCATCGATGGCTGCGGGGATCTGGATCGCGACGTTTCCGGCATTCAGGGCGCCAATGTGATTGACCTCGGTCAGACTGCGGAATCCGACCTCGCGGCCACCATCCGCGACCGCATTAATGGGGTCGAGACCGGCCACGCCAGCCCGGTCATCGTCGATGGCGAGCAAGTCAATATGATCGTGGTGTGTTCGCGCGAAACCGGCGGTGGCGGTTTGCCCAGCCGCGATGAAATCGCAGAGCGGTTGCGCGAACAAGAACTGACGTTGCTGGCTGAACGCTATCTGCGCAACTTGCGCCGCGAAGCGACGATCATCACACGCCAATAACGCGCCCGCCCCCACTCGCTGTCTCCATGGGCGATCCCGCCGGGGTCGGTCTTGAGCTCGCAGCAGAGGTTTGGGCGGATCGAAACACAGCGCCGCCCTTCTTCCTAGTTGGCGACCATGACGCGGTCCTGCGTGCATTCGCGCGGATCGGCGCGCCGGCGCCGCCTCTGCATGCTGCGGCTGATGTCGCCGCGCTGGCGGACGCGCCGCGCGAGGCGCTTGCGGTGCTGCGCACGCCGCTCGCGATCGAGGAAACGCCGGGCGAACCGGACCCCGTAAACGCGCGCGCCATCATCATGGCTATCGAGCGCGGCGTAGAGGCCGTGCGCGCTGGGGCCGCTTCAGGCCTCGTGACGCTGCCGATCGCCAAGTCCGTTCTCCAGGGGAGCGGCTTTGCGTTTCCGGGACACACTGAGTTCATCGCGCATCTGACGGCAAGCGATCCGTGGCCCCATGCGCGCGGGCCGGTGATGATGCTCGCGGGCGCCACGCTGAAAGTCGCGCTCGCCACCATCCACACCCCGCTCGCGCGCGTCTCGAGCGAATTGTCGCGCGAGCGCATCGTTCATGTCGGGCGCGTGCTCTCAGGAGCGCTGCAACGCGACTTCGGCGTCGCGCATCCGCGCCTCGCGCTTTGCGGTCTTAACCCGCATGCAGGCGAAGGCGGCCACATCGGCCGTGAAGAGATAGAGATTATCAACCCCGCCGCAGCGCAGTTGCGCGTCGAGGGCGTCGACATCACCGATGCGCAGTCAGCGGATGCGTTGTTCCACGATGACGCGCGCGCGCGTTACGACGCGGCGCTCGCGCTCTATCACGACCAAGGCCTCATCCCGATAAAGACGCTGCACTTCTGGGATGGCGTCAACGCCACGCTGGGCCTGCCCATCATCCGCACCTCTCCCGATCACGGCACAGGTTTCGACATCGCGGGCAAGGGGGGCGCGCGCGCCGACAGCTTTCGCGCCGCGCTGACGCTCGCGTGGGAAATGGCGCAACGGCGCGCTGCGACATGAACGCCGACGATTTGCCTACGCTACGGGAAGAACTCGAGGTCCACGGACTCTGGGCCAACAAGGCGCTCGGCCAACATTTTCTGCTCGATCTCAATATAACACGCCGCATCGCGCGCGCCGCTGGCGAGATTGCGGGCAAGCCCGTGATCGAGGTGGGGCCGGGCCCTGGCGGCTTGACGCGCGCGCTGCTTGAGGCCGGCGCCGATCCGCTGATCGCGATCGAGAAAGATGCGCGCTTCCTGCCGCTGCTTGAGCCACTCGTGACATGGAGCGGCGGGCGGCTGCATGTTGTACATAATGATGCGCTTGCTGTGGATGAGGCGGCGCTCGTGGCCGAACCGGCGCACGTCGTCTCCAACCTGCCTTACAATGTCGGCACGCCACTGTTGGTTAAGTGGCTCAAGGCTGACTCTTGGCGCGGACCCATGACGCTGATGTTCCAGAAGGAAGTGGCTGAACGTATCGTCGCCAAGCCAGGCAACGATGCCTACGGCCGGCTCGCTGTGCTGGTGCAAGCGCGCTGTGTGGCCAAACTCCTGTTCAAGGTTCCAGCGCGCGCGTTCACGCCGCCGCCGAAGATCGAATCGGCTGTCGTGCAACTTGTCGACCTCGCCGGCCCCTACCCCGACCTTGCCGCCATCGAACGCGTCAGCGCCGCCGCCTTCGGGCAACGCCGAAAAATGCTGCGCAGCGCACTCAAGGCGCTTACACCCGATCCTGAATCGCTGCTAGCGGCCGCCAGCGTGGCGCCGACCGCGCGCGCCGAAGAGATCGACCAGGATGGCTTTCGCCGCCTCGCCGACGTCTGGCGCGGTCAGCACCTGTCAACATAGACCACGCCCAGCTTCTTCGAGAGCCAGTCGGCGAGCGCTTTGGCGCGATCGTAATTCGAACGCCACTCAGCGAGCATCGGCTCATGACCGTTCTTCGTCTTCAAGCTCACTCGAAGGTAAGCGCCGCCGCCTCTGCCGCGACGGACGACAAACCATGTGTGGACGTTCTCGATCTCCCCGCATGCGATACGTTCGGCCGTCTTGCGACCGTGCATCGCCGGAACAACTAGCGCTGTTTTCTCCAACACGAGATCGTAACGTCCTGCGCGACGGCGGCGCACGATCCACAGTGGTCCGCCGAGGAGCGACGCAAAGATAACCAACCAGCCAATCGCAACAGCGACCGCCGTCGTGCCGGCAATGGTGACAACGAAAAATATCAGGAACGGCAACAACAACGCCAGCACGTACAGCAAGCGCAACGGGGCGAAGTTTGGCATTTGTACATGCAAAGCGCCGCTAGCATCGGTAGATACTGGTTGGCCGCCCGCTTCCTGCGCCCAGGCGTCGGGAAAGACCTGAGAGAGAAACGCGCCCCAGAACCCCGCCACGAATGTCAAGACTGTGAGCAGGACCATCAGAGTCGCTAGCGCGTGGGCGTCCATCGCGCCCGCTTGGAACATCGGCTGGAAACCCGCCAAGGCGAACGGCGCGACTATCCAGGTTACGCCGATTGCCAGCGCTAGCGTGAAAAGGGTCGTGAACCTGAACATCGGCGTGCCCCAGCGATCTAAGTTAGCGCGCGCTGGTTGTCACGACGGCGAGCAGGCATTCGCCGTCTCGCCGATGCGTGGCGTGCGCCTGCGCCCTAACAGGCGCGCAGCATGGACGGTGCTTGCCTCCCATGCTCAGTTGAGCATCCATGCGCAGTCTACCTCTTAGCCTTCTGATCTTGTTGTCGCTGACGTCGCCGCTGCGAGCGCAACCTGACGCACCGCCCGTCTCACCCCGGCTTAACCAAGAGGCGTTTGTAGACAGGTTCGATCAGCCCGACCTGCATCCGCGCTGGTCGGTCTCCGACGGTCGTCACAGCGGCGAATGGTTTTCCGCCGAGTGGCGCGCCTCGCAACTCCGGCATTCGCCGGAGGGTCTGGAATTCATCATGGAGGCGTCTCCGCCCGGCGCCCAAAAACCTTACATGTCGGCTGAAATTCGCACTCATGAGGCCTATCTCTACGGCTATTTCGAAGCGCGGCTTCGAATGCCGCGTGGGCCCGGCCTCGTGGCCGCCTTCTTCTCGTTTGGCTTGCCGGGCGATCGCGAGACACAAAACGAGATCGACATGGAACTGTTGGGCCGCGATCCGCTGATCATCGAGCTGACCTATCACGTCGGGAGCCGCGCCACGCGGCAGATCGAAGTGATGGGCTTTGACGCCAGCACCGATTTCCACACCTACGCTTACGAATGGCGGCCAGACCAGATTCGCTGGTACTTGGACAACCGTTTGGTCCACGTCTCGCGCGAAGACCAAGTGCGGGGCCTCATCCATCCGCAGAACATCGAGTTCAGTCTCTGGAACAGCGAACGCATGCCGCGTTGGTTGGGGCGCATCGATCCCAGCGAGGCGCCATGGGTGATGACCGTTTCCTGCGTCGCCTATTCGCCGCGCTATGAAGGGCGTTCGCTGTGCGCGGAATAGCCTTTATTCGGCGACCTCGGTCCAAACACCCAGCACGTTGCCGGCGGGGTCGCGAAACTGGAAACGCCGGCCGCCAGGGAACTCATGGCGCTCGGTGATAACGCCGCCTGCAGCGACGACGCGCTGCTCGGCCGCTTCCAGGTCCGCGGCGTACAAGATCACCAGCGCCCCGCCGGCGCTCGGCGTCTCGCCGCCGCGAAAACCGCCTTCAACGCCAGCGCCCGAGAACGCCGTGTAGTCTGGCCCCCAATCCTGGAAGCTCCAGCCGAACGCCTCGGCGTAGAAGCGCTTCACCACCTCAAGGTCCTGCGCGCAGAACTCGACATAGTCGACGTGGTTGTCGGTGCGGGCCATGCTCCCTCCTACGTCAAATCCCCCGCTTCAGCCGCTCCACGTGCAACTTGAGCCACAATTGCCGCGCGCGTTTCAGGCGTTCGGCGGCGAGGATTTGCTTGATCTGCACCAGCGTCTGCTCAAGCAACGTGTTGACCAGCACATAATCGTACTCTTCCCAATGACTGATCTCGTTTAGCGAGCGCGCCATGCGGCTCTGGATCACGTCCTCGCTGTCCTCGTTGCGCGCGCGCAAGCGCCGCTCCAACTCAGCCATTGACGGCGGCAGAATGAAAATGCCGACCACGTCCAGCGGCTCGGCGGCGCGCAACGCGCGAGCGCCTTGCCAGTCGACGTCGAACAAGACGTCGCGCCCCTGGATCAGCATCGCCTCGACCGGGGCGCGCGGCGTGCCGTAATGATTGCCGAACACCATAGCATGCTCGAGGAACTGGTCCTTGTCGGCCATGTCCTCGAACTGGGCCTTGCTCAGGAACTTGTACTCGCGTCCGTCAACTTCGCTGACACGCGGCGCCCGCGTCGTCGCCGAGATCGATAGCGATACGTTTTCGTCGCTTT
>CAYRHK010000169.1:0-5713 GCA_964423825.1 uncultured Terricaulis sp.
CGCCGCCGACGGCGGCGACGGCGGCGCGTGCCTCGGCTCCAAGGAGCGCGGCCCAGAAGTGCGTGGTGATAGCGATGGCCGCGAGCAAGGCGGCGAGAGCGCCCGCGCCCCAAGCCGCCGCCGTCGCCCTGGTCCCTTGCCAACGCTGCGCGGCTGGTGATCGCTCAACTGTCATGCTCCGGGCGTGGCTTAGGCGCCGACTTCTCACGGTGCAAGGGTGGGCACCTGATACCGGCGCCAGCTGCCAACTCCATACCGTTAACGGCAGATTGCTGTTGGCGTGCATCCGCCTGATGCGGTTTCGGCATCAGACGAAGCAAGGGGCCGAGGCTTAGATTAACCCGGGACGCGTTTCATATCGATTTTCAATGTCTTTTTATTGACTTTCGAGAGAAACAAGCAGAAGTGAATTGGCGTTGGGGGAACTGGACCGCGATGAAATATCGAACGCGATTGCTGATTGGGCTCGGCTTGGCCGCAGCGGCGACCGCGTGCGCCGGGCGGCACCTGCCGCCAGAACCCGAATCCTACGTGGCGGCCGACGCCATTGGGCCAGAACGCGCAGCCGAGCTCGCGGCTTCCCCCGGGTCAACTTGGCTTGACGACATCGGCTCGGCCGAAATGTCGACCTTGGCGCGTGAAGCGCTCGCGGGCAGCCCAGACTTGCAGGCTGTGGAGGCGCGCTACCACGCCGCGCGCTGGCGCGCGCGCTCCGCATTCGGCGGCAACCTCTTGCCGAACTTGAGCGTGGGCCTTGACGGCACGCGCACCGAGGATCCGACCGCGGCGCCGCCGCATGAGCGCATCCGCACCGAAGTGATGACTTCAAGCGTCGTCGCCAGTTGGGAGATCGACCTCTGGGGCCGGCTCTCAGCCCGCGCACTCGCTTCCGACCTGACAGCAGACGCCGCCGAAGAGGATCTCAACGGCGCCCGCATTTCCGTGTCCGGACAAACCGCGACGGCTTGGGTCAATCTCATCCGTGCGCAGCAATTGCTGGCGCTTTCGCAAGAAGACTTGGCGACTCGCGAACGCGCGCTCGACCTCACGCAACGCCGCTATGATGCGGGCCTGGTTTCCTCGCTTGCGCTTCGCACCGCACGCAGCCAGGTCGCTTCGGCGCGCGCCAATCTGGCGCAGGCGCAGGATGCGCTGCTGATCGCTTCGCGACGCCTGCAGGAGATTATGGGCCGCTATCCCGATGGGACGCTGCGGGCCGAGGGCGAGTTGCCGTTGCTGACGGCGATCTCAGGCGCGGGCGCGCCAGAAGACCTCTTGGAGCGTCGCCCCGACGTGCTTGCGGCGGAGAATCGGTTGCGCGCCGCCGGTTTCCGCATCCACGAAGCGCGCGCGGCGATGTTGCCGCGGCTGACGCTGACTGGAAGCGCCGGCGCGAGCGGACAGGGCGTGGACGACATCGACGACAGCATCAATTTGATTTCCAACCTTGTGGGCGGGGTGACCTGGCCGTTGTTCAACGGCGGCTCGCTGTTGTCTCAATCGCGCGCCAGCGTCGCGGACCGGCGCGCGGCGGCGGCGGACTATGTGCGCGTTTCGATCGCAGCTTGGAGCGAAGTGGAGGGCTCACTGAGCGCTGACCAGAGCCTTGAGATTCGGGAACGGGAGTTCGCGAGCGCCGCTGAAGAAGCCCGCGCTGCGCAAGAGCTCGCTGAACGCGAATACTCACGCGGGGTCGGCACGCTGTTCGACTTGATCGACGCCTATACGCGTCGCATCGACGCCGAGCGCGGCCTGATCAACGCACGCGCGGAGCGCGTTTCAAATCGCATTACCTACCATGTCGCATTAGGCGGCGGCGCCCGATCGGGCGGCCTCGACGAAGACCGGGACGAAGACTGATGAGCACCACTGACCTCCCCGAAACTGAAACCGAAACCAAGGAACGCCCGCTGTTGAAGATGGCGAAGCGCCTCGCCATCTTCGCCGCGCCGCTGCTGGTGATCCTCTTTGTCGGCGTAGGCGGCTTCATGGTGTTGCAGGCGACGGCATCGCGCCCCGAAGAAAAGGGCGAAGCGCCAAACCCGCCGGCCGTGCAGTTCGCGATGGCGCATGCGCGCCCCACGACGATCGCCATCGAGGTTCAGGGCGAAGCGCGGCCGCGGGTCGAGGCCACTCTCGCCGCGCAAGTAGCTGGGCGCATCGTGTGGGCGAGTTCCGCTTTCGCGAACGGCGGCGCCTTCAACGAAGGCGACGTGCTCGCACGCATCGACGCCGCCGATTATGAACTCGCAGTGGTGCGCGCGCGAAGCCAGGTCGCGCAAGCTGAAGAAGCGCTGGCGCGAGAGGAGGCCGAAGCCGAGTTAGCCCGCCAAGATTGGCAAGCGCTAGGCCGTGGCGACCCCCCTCCCCTCGCCGTGCGTGAGCCGCAATTGGCGCAGGCACGCGCGGCGCTGGCTGCGGCGCAAGCATCCCTGCGCTCCGCCGAACTCGATCTGAGCCGCGCTTCTATTCGCGCGCCGTTCACCGGCCGCATTCGCGAACGTCGCGCCAATGTCGGCGATTATGTCGCCCCGGGCGCGCCGCTTGCGGTGGCATTCGCGACCGACGCGGTCGAAATCCGCGTGCCTCTGACGGATGCGGATCTGCAGGCGATGCGGGTGCCGGTCGGCTTCACCGCGACAGGGGTTAATCCAGGCCCGGTCGCCCATGTGCGCTCCATAACGGGGCGTGAACTGACATGGGAAGGCAGGCTGATCCGCGTCGAGGCTTCGGTCGATAGCCGCACGCGGCTCGTGTACGGGATCGTGCAAGTGCGCGATCCGTTCAACGCGCGCAACGCCGCGCCGTTGGCGCCAGGCATGTTCGTCGGCGTTCGCTTGGAGGGCTCTAGCCGCGAAAGCTTGGTGGCCGCGCCGCGCAGCGCGCTGAAGCGCAACGAGTTCGTCTATGTGGTGACGCCGGAGAACACGATCGATGTGCGCCAAGTGCGCCCCGTTCAAACAACGGCCGACGAGGTGCTCTTCAGGGAAGGCGTCGCAGATGGCGAACGGGTCGTCGTATCGGTGTTGACCTCGCCGCGCCAAGGCATGGCAGTGACCCCGATCGACCGAGAGGGCGGCGTGCAAACCGCCGCACCCGTCGAGATTAGAGATTAAGGCGAAGGAGCCGACATCATGCTGAAGGGCATCGTCTCTTGGTGGGGACGCAATCCGGTCGCCGGCAATCTGCTGATGGCGATGTGCGCGCTCGCGGGCATCTTTTCGTTCATCCGCATGGAGAAGGAGTTCTGGCCGACGGGGCGCCAGGATGGCGTGTTCATCGAGGCCGTTTGGCCCGGCGCCAGCCCCGAGGACATGGAAAGCCAAGTCATCGTTCGCGTCGAAGAGTCAATCGCCGACTTGGACAACGTAGACTGGATTCGCTCGCGCTCTAGCGAGGGATTTGGCTGGATCAATATTATCGCCGATCCCGGGGCCGACATCGACGCGATGGCGCAGGACGTGCGCTCGCGCATCGAAGCTATTTCCGGCTTGCCCCAAGGCATGGAGCCCATCCGCGCCTCACGGCAAGTTGGGCGCAACTGGTCGATCATCTTCGCCGTCCATGGCAACGCTTCGGAGCGGGTGTTGCGCGAGACAGCTGAACGCTTGCGCGACCAGCTTTCGTTGCTGCCGGGCGGCGCCAATACCATCGTGCAGGGCGTCCGCCAGCCGGAAGTGTCGATCGAAGTCTCGGAGGCCGCGCTTCAGGCGTGGGGTCTCACGTTCGACGATGTGTCTCGCGCGGTGCAAAGCGCTTCGGTCAACGCCGGCGCGGGGTCGGTGCGCACCGATGACGGCAACTTCCAACTGCAGGCGCGCAATCTCGCCGATACGCAGATCGACTTCGAAAACATCATTGTACGCCAAACCCAAGACGGCGGCATCGTGCGCGTCGGCGACGTCGCCACCGTCGTTGACGGCTTTCAAGATGTGAACCTCTACTCGCGCACCAACGGCGAACCCACAGCACTAGTGGCGCTGCAGACCGCCGATCGCTTCGACATCTGGGAAACGAATAACGCCGTGCAGGAAATGCTCGGCGACTTCCGCAACGAGCTGCCGAGCGGCGTTGAAGTCACCATCATCGACAATGAAGCTGAGAACTACAACAACCTGCTTGGCATATTGTTTCAGAACGCGCTGGCGGGATTCGTTCTCATCTTCGTGCTGCTGCTCTTGACGCTGCACCCAAAGGTAGCGTTCTGGTCGACGATCGGGGTGATGACCGCGTTCGCAGGCTCGTTCTTCATCCTGCCTTACGTCGGCATCTCGCTCAACTTCATGACGGTGTTCGGTTTTCTGCTGGTGCTTGGCATCATGGTCGACGACGCGATCATTGTTGGCGAGGCGATCTATGAGCGCGCGGAACGCGGGCACACCGGGCCAGAGGCGTCGATCCTCGCGACACAGCTCGTGTTGAAGCCGCTGGTGGCCTCGGTGTTCGTGACCATCATCGCGTTCAGCCCGATGATGTTTCTTGAAGGCGAGGTGCGACAATTCACGCGCGCCATTTCCATCGTTGTGATGTCGACCTTGGTGTTCTCGCTGATCGAGAGCCTGATCATCCTGCCGGCGCATCTGGCGCACGTGAAGAAGCCCGATCCGCAAGGTACGGGGATATTCAGTCAGCTGATGCGCTTCCAGCAGCGCTGTGCTCACTCGGTGTTGTGGGTCGCCAAGCATGTGCACGGCCCTCTGGTGCGCGCAGCTGTGAAGCAGCGCTACCTCACGTGGGCGATCTTTGCTTCGATCATGATCCTAGGCGTCGGCCTCCTGGCTTCTGGTCACGTAAAGCAGACCTTCATGCCTGAGGTCGAGGGCGACTTCATGCAGGCCAATATTACGTTGCCGCAGACCACGCCGTTCTCGCGCATGGAGCAAGTCGCGGCGCAGTTGGATGCAGCGCGACTCGCACTTGAAGAAGAGACCGCAGATGTCGCTGTGGAGGATCCGAACACGGGCGTGATGTCGCGCGGGGTGGTGCGGTCGTGGACGCAGGCCATTAACGAGAACAATATTCAGGCCTGGGTCGGCTTGACGCCTCCCGAAGGCCGCCCGGATTTGCGCTCGCGCGAGATCACGGAGCGATTGGAGGAGCTGTTGGGTGAGGTGCCCGACGCGGAACAGATCAGCTTCTCGCTGTCTGGCTCGAACAATCCATCGATCGAGATCGCGCTGATTAGCGAGAACAAAGACGACCTCGAGCTTGCAGTCGAAGAGTTGAAGGCGCGCCTCATACAGTTCGGCGACGTCACCAGCGTACGCGACAGCCAGGACGCGGCGATCGAGGAACTCCGGTTCACACTGCTGCCCGGCGCAGAGCAGTTGGGCATCACGCTGATCGACATCACCCGGCAGGTCCGGCAAGCCTATTTCGGCGCCGAGGTGCAGCGACTGCCGCGTGAGGGCGACGATGTGCGCGTCTATGTCCGCTATCCGAGGGAGGATCGCCGCACGCTTGAGAGCTTAGGCTCGTTCCGTGTGCGCACAGCCGATGGCCGCGAGGTGCCGCTGGCGTCTGTGGCGAGTTGGGAATTCGCACCGGGCGTCACCGGCCTCGATCGGCGGCAACGACAAAGCTCGATCCTGGTGACGGCCGATCTGGTCAACGCCGAAGCGCGCGCCGACATCATGCGTACGCTCGATGAGGAATTCTGGCCGGCGTTCGAAGCGCGCTATGCGACGGTGTCTCGGCGCGCCATCGGCGAGGC
>CAYRHK010000170.1:0-5641 GCA_964423825.1 uncultured Terricaulis sp.
AGCGCCGTTAGCTTCGCCGTCGATGAACACAAGCGCAGCGCCCACCCCCACCACAAAACCCCTCGGCTTCTGGGCCTGCTGGTCGCTGACCGTCGGCGTCATGATCGGCTCGGGCGTATTCACGCTGCCGGCGCTACTCGCGCCCTATGGGCTCTTGAGTTTCGGCGGTTGGCTGATCAGCGGCGTCGGCGCCATCTTCATCGCGCTGCTCGTGGGCCGCCTCGCCTCGCGCACCACCAGAAGCGGCGGGCCTTACATTTATGCGCACGAAGCCTTCGGCGACCTCACCGGCTTCCTCATGGCCTGGGGCTATTGGGGCTCGTACTGGATCGCGCTGCCCACCATCGCCATCGCGTTCGCGGGTTATCTGCCCGTGTTCATCCCCGCTCTCGCCGACAATCCCTGGGGCCAGGCCGCGTCGGCACTGGCGCTGATCTGGGGGCTGACGCTGGTCAATGTCGTCGGTCTGCGCGAGGGCGGATTTGTACAACTCGTCACCACGCTGCTCAAACTCGTGCCGCTGCTCGCTATTATTGGCGCGGGCTTCGTCGCGGGCGACGTGGAGAACCTCCCCGTCCTCAATCCCAGCAGCGAGCCCCCGCTCGGCGTGCTCGCCGCCACGGCGCTGCTCACCATGTGGGCGTTTTCCGGGCTCGAAGCCGGCGGCGTCGCAGCCGAAGGCGTGCGCGACGCAGAGCGCACCATCCCGCGCGCGATCGTCATCGGCACCATCACGGTGACGTTTATATACCTCGCCGCCACCGCCGCGGTCATGGCGCTCGTACCGGCGGGGACGCTAACAAACTCGACCGCGCCCTTCGCCGACGCCGCGCGCGCTTTAGGGCCATGGGGACCCGCCTTGATCGCGGCAGGCGCGCTGGTTGCGACAGCCGGCGCTCTGAATGGCGTTGTTTTCGTGTGCGGACAGATGCCGATGGCGGTGGCGCTCGATCGCCTGGCGCCCGCCCCGCTCGCGAAGCGCAATGCCGGCGGCTCGCCTTACGTGGCGCTGATCCTTTCGTCGCTGCTGGGCTCGCTGCTGCTCCTCGCAAACTACTCGCGCGGGCTCGCCGACGCGTTCGCGTTCATGCTCAAGATGTCGACCGTCACCGCGCTTATCCCACTCCTGCTCAGCGCCGCCGCCGAGCTGAAATATTCAGCCAGCCGATCACTGGCCTGGAGCGCAGTGGCGATCTTCGGAGGCCTCTTCTGCCTCTTCGCCATCCTCGGCTCCGGGCTTGAAGTCCTGGCGTGGGGATTTGTCCTACTCGCGGTCGGCGTGCCCATCTTCTATGCTGTGCGCCACCACTCCGAGGAGGCCCGCGCATGAACGCCGCACCGATCACCGCGCCGTCGTCCTGGTATCGCGATCCCGATTATTGGCCACGCGAGCGCAAAGGTGTCTTCGCGAGTGCCTGGCAGTTCGTCACTCACGAGAGCGCGCTTGCCGAAACCGGGTCTTATGTCGCCGAAACGTTGGCCGGTTATCCGCTGCTGCTCGTGCGCGACGAGGCCGGCGTCGTGCGCGGTTTCCACAATGTCTGCCGCCACCGCGCCGGGCCGTTGGTGCGCGATGCCGCCGGCCGGTGCGAAGGCATGCTCACCTGCCAGTATCATGGCTGGCGCTACGCGCTCGATGGCCGCCTGCGCGCCGCGCGCGATTTCGGCCCCGCCGCCGACTTCGACGTGCGCGAGTACGGCCTCTTTCCGGTGCGCGTTGAAAGCTGGCGCGGACTCTGGTTCGCGGCCATCGAGGAACCTACCCACTCGCTTGCCCAGCTGATGGCGCCGCTCGACGCGCGTCTGGGCGACGCCAATTGGTCCGACCTGAAGATCGGCCTGCGCCGCGAACATCTGCTTCAGTGCAATTGGAAGACCTATGTCGAGAATTATCTCGAGGGCTATCACGTGCCGGCGATGCATCCTTCGCTCGACGCCGAAATCCTCGCCGATCAGTACAAGGTGCGCATCGAAGGCAAGGTCGCCATCCATGATGTGCCGATGCGTACGCCCGATCCAGTTTACGATGGCCTTTGGGGCTGGGTGTGGCCGAACATTGGCGTCAATGTTTATCGCCGCGGCCTGATGTTGGAGCGCATGAGCCCGATCGGGCATGCGCAAACGCGGCTCGACTACTTCTATCTCACACCCGGCGGTGAGGCGCCCGATCCCGCGACCATGGTTATGTCCGAGCAGGTCACCGCTGAGGACAAGTGGATCACCGAACGGGTGCAGGAGAATTTGAACGCCGGCATCTATGCTGTCGGCCGCCTCTCGTCCAAGCACGAAGGCGCCGTGGCCGCGTTTCAGGATTGGGTGCGCGTCGCGCTAGGCGCTTAGGCGCTCGCCGCGCCGTGCGCCTGCCCGCGCCGCGCGTGCTTCTCGATGTACATGGCTTCATCGGCGCGCGCGATCGCGACTTCGGGGTCTTCCAGCTTCGCAATCGGATGCACCCCAAGCGAAGCGTGTACGCGATGCGCGATGCCAGCATGCACCATCGCCGTTGTATTCAGCGCCTCGCTAAGCACCCGCGCCTTGGCGCGAGCTTCGTCGGCCTGAGCTCGATTGAGGATGATTCCGAACTCGTCGCCGCCTAGACGCCCGACCACATCGCTCTCGCGCACCGAGTCGAGCAGGAAGCGTCCCACATGGCGCAGCACCGCGTCGCCTGCCGCGTGACCGTAAGCATCGTTGAGCAGCTTGAAACCGTCCAGATCGATGAAGATCACCGCCGCCGGCGTTCCGTAGCGCTCAACCTCCGACATCGTGCGATGCAGTTCGCGGAGGAAAGCGCGGCGGTTGAACACCGGCGCCAGCGCGTCGCGATCGGCCAGCGTTTCGGCGTCAGCCAGTTGCGCCGCCAACGCGTCGCGCTCAAGCGCCAGCGCGCTCAGCACTTCAAAACCAGCGGCAGAGAGGTCGCGCCGCTTCAGCCCGAACCGGGAGAGCAACGGATGCGTTGCGCGTGCGGAATTGAATCGGAACGGCATCGACGGATGAGCTTTGCCCCAACGGGGTAAAGAGCCGCTTAACTCCCTGGAGATCGTACTGGACGGCGCTCGCGGCTTCTATTACTGGGCCGTTTTTTAGGAGCGGCCCCCAAATGGCGCACCCCTCCCCATTGGTCGGCGTGATCATGGGTTCGAAGTCCGACTGGGACACCCTCAAAGCCGCGGTCGAAATTCTCGACCAGCTTGAGATTGCTCACGAAACCAGGATCGTGTCAGCCCACCGAACGCCGCAGCGTCTTTACGAGTACGCACAGAGCGCCAAGGCTCGAGGGCTGAAAGTGATCATCGCGGGCGCCGGCGGCGCCGCGCACCTGCCCGGCATGACGGCCGCGCTTACGCCGCTCCCCGTTTTGGGCGTGCCTGTGAAAAGCAAGGACCTGAAGGGAATCGATAGCCTCCTTTCCATCGTGCAAATGCCCAAGGGCGTGCCGGTTGGCACGCTCGCGATCGGCGAAGCCGGCGCCGCGAACGCTGCCCTGCTCGCCGCATCCATCCTTGCACTCGCCGACCCCGCGCTCGCCGCCCGTCTCGACGCCTATCGCGCCGCGCAGACAGAAGCGGTTGACGAACGCCCCTCATGACCCCGCTCGCGCCCGGCGCTACGATTGGCATCCTCGGCGGCGGCCAACTCGGCCGCATGCTGGCCATCGCGGCTGCGCAATTGGGCTTCGATGTCGCGATCTATACTGACGAGAACGACAGCCCCGCTTCGCGCGTCGCCGCAAAGACCTGGGTCGGCGACTATCGCAACCAGGCCAATCTGCGCGAGTTCGCGCAGCATGTCGCGATCGTCACAACCGAGTTCGAGAACGTGCCCGCGGAAACTGCCTCGGCGCTGACCGACGCGGGCGCTATCGTGTCGCCCAACCCAAACGCCCTCGCGGTCGCGCAGGACCGCTTTGACGAGAAGAGCTATCTGCAAAGCGCAGGCATCGCTACGCCGGCGTTTGCGGCCATCGCGTCGCAGGCCGATCTCGATGCCGCGCTCGCCGAGATCGGCGCGCCGGCGATCTTGAAAACGCGCCGCCTCGGCTATGACGGGCGCGGCCAAATCCGGATCCATCATGCCAGCGACGCCTCTGGCGCTTTTGACAAACTCGGCGCACCGGCCATCTTGGAGGCGTTCTGCCCGTTCGAGCGTGAAGTTTCGATCATCGCCGCGCGCACGCCCGGCGGCGCCATGAAAGTCTACGATCTGTGCGAGAACATCCATGCCAATGGCGTTCTTTCGCGCACGACGTTGCCCGCCAATGTGAGCGAAGCGACGCAAGCCCAAGCCGAAGCCGCCGCCCGCAACGTCATGCAGGCATTTGACTATGTCGGTGTGCTGACCATCGAATTCTTCCTGATGCGCGACGGTTCGTTGATCGCCAACGAGATGGCGCCGCGTGTGCACAATTCTGGCCATTGGACCATCGAAGGCGCGGCGACCTCCCAGTTCGAGCAGCACATCCGCGCCATCGCAGGCTGGCCGCTCGGCTCTACTGAGCGCTATTTTGATATCGAGATGGACAACCTGATCGGCGACGACGTCTCCCGCTGGCCCGACCTAGCCGCCGAATCCCACGCTCACCTGCACCTCTACGGCAAGCGCGACGTCCGCGCCGGGCGCAAACTCGGCCACGTCACGCGGCTTAAGCCGCGCAGCTAGTTTGGTGCTGGCGCGCACCGCGCGCATCCGGCACAGTGCAGCCCGTTCGCTTTTGCAAGGGGGTCCGACATGCGTCGTCTCTTGATCATCGCGGCCGTTGCGTTCGCCGCGGCGGCCTGCAGCCCTCCCAGCACCGCCACCTCGGAAGCGGAACGCCGGGGCCATCCGCCGAGCCGTTGAGCGAAGCGGACAGAACCAGCGTTCTGGCGGCACTGAACCTCTCGCCTAATGGGGCCGGCGAAGTGCTCAACGAGTGTGGTGACAGCGTCGTGCCAACCATCGCACCGGCCGAACTCGGCGGCGCGGCAGGAACTGCGCAACTCGTTGCGATCCCCGGCGGCCCCAGCCTGTACACCTGCTATGGCGATGGCCCCGACCTGCATCTGTTGATGCGCGACGGCGCCGGCTGGCGCGAAATCTACGCCGCCCGCGGGCGCATGTTGATCATTTTGCCGGGCGAGACCAACGGCGTCCGCGACATCGCCGACGGCGGCCCAGGCTTCCAGTTCCCGCTCTGGCAGTGGAATGGCCGCGCCTACGCCGACACCGGGCGTTTGGTCAGCGACGCCGACATCGCGAACGCGACATTCCTGCCTTAGCGGGCGCGAACGCTTTACGAACCAAGGCGCCGCCGCCACCATGGCGCCATGCCCGGATTCGCCCATGTCTGAACTCACAACCCTCGCCGCCGGGGCCAAGGCCTGGCCCTTCGAACAAGCCCGCCTGCTCTTGGAGCGCATTCAGCGCAACCCCAAAGACCTGGTGATTTTCGAAACCGGCTACGGCCCCTCTGGCCTGCCGCATATCGGCACTTTCGGCGAAGTGGTGCGAACCTCAATGGTGCGCCATGCCTTCCGCGTCCTCACCGACGACAAGATCGCCACCAAGATCATCTGCGTGTCCGACGACATGGACGGCATGCGCAAGATCCCGGAGAACATCCCCAATCCCGAGCAGCTGAAGCCGTACCTGCAGCAAC
>CAYRHK010000171.1:0-5612 GCA_964423825.1 uncultured Terricaulis sp.
AAAATAAGCCATTGAATATAAAAGATAAAAATGTCTTGTTTACAATAGAGTGGGAATGACGGGCTAACGTTCGCCCCGCCAGTACGGCCGTAACCATCCAGGCGAACGCGAGCGCCCGAACGCTTGAGGGCGCCAATGCGCTGACCTGCGCGTCAGCGTTCGTGACCTCAGCGTCTCGCTGACGCCGCCTGGCTCGCCTTTAGCCTCACATTTCGACCCCGCTGCGCTGGCGTGCAGCCCCCTCGCCGCATGGCGGCGCCTCCTGAAAAAAGCTGGATCGCAACGCGCTAAAGATGTCAAGAAGCACCACAAACGAGCAAGACCGATCGCAATTGGGGGCGACCCAGGTCGCGTACAGCGCTGTGGGTGTCTTGACGGGCGTCAAGGCAGAGCCGCCGGCCTATCAATGCATCAGCCGCTTGCTCCAGGCACTCTGATCGCGCTCCGAGCCATGGCGTCTAAGGCTCTCTCCCACGACGCGATGACGCCATGGCCGGGCGCGGCGGGACTTGGAATTGGTCCTTGCGCCCGCCGCGCCAAGGGAGACGCGCGGAAACGCCGGCTCCTCCCGTATTTGGAAAGGGGCAGCGACGTGCAACGACTTCAAGACGGCTTTGGCCGTCGCTTCCCATATTTGCGGCTGTCGATCACCGAGGCGTGCAACTTCCGCTGCAGCTATTGCTTGCCCAACGGCTACCGGAAATCGGCTCCGCACGACTTCCTCGCCATCGATGAAGTGTCGCGGCTTGTCCGCGCGTTTTCCGCGTTGGGCGTGCGCAAGGTGCGCCTCACCGGCGGAGAGCCAAGCGTTCGCAAGGATCTGCCCGCGCTGATCGCGACGGCGGCCGACGCCGGCATGGAAAAGGTGGCGCTGACGACGAACGGATGGCGTTTGGCGCGTGACCTGAATGAGTGGGTCGGTTCTGGCCTTACCCACCTCAATGTGAGCGTTGACAGCCTCGATCCATCTGTTTTCGCGCGCGTGACTGGGCGCGACAGCTTGAGGGAAGTGCTCGCTGGCGTCGATGCCGCGCTCGCGTGCCCGCAATTGGCGGTGAAGCTGAACGCCGTCCTGCTGCGCGAAACCTTGAGTGAAGGATTCGAAGCGCACGCGTCATTCTTGAAGGGACGAAATGTCTGTGTTCGCTTTATTGAGCTGATGCGCACCGGCGACAACGCCGGCTTTTTCTCAGAGCAGCATGTGCCGGGCCGCGCGCTGCGCGAATGGTTGGCGGAGCGGGGCTGGCTGCCATTGGCGCGCGGCTGCGATGATGGTCCCGCGACTGAATTTGCCCACGCCGACTATCAGGGTCGCTTCGGCCTTATCGCGCCCTATGCGCCTGGCTTCTGCGATAGCTGCAATCGTCTGCGCGTCACCGCGCGTGGGAAGCTTCGGCTTTGTTTGTTCGGCGAGGGTGGCGTTGATTTGCGCGATCTGCTGCACGCGGACGCCGATCAGGGCGCTTTGATGGAGCGCATCCGCAACGCCCTGTTGTTCAAGCCGGCGCAGCATGCCTTGCGCGCGGCGAACCCAGGCGACACCAGACATCTCGCCGAGTTGGGCGGCTGAAGTGCCGGCAAGTTCGATCATCCCCACATTCGCGCGTGGGCGAACTAAGCAGCGCCGGCGCGCTGATTTTCCGTTGACCACACCTCGGCATCGGCCTCCGCTAGCAAAGGCGCGCGCGGCGCGTAATTGTCTATGAGCGGGTCTGGTCGTGCGAGCCGCTCGAGGTCACGAAGCTTGCCCAAGCGAACATCGGCGCCATTCACCTCGACGCCGTAACCGCCGAGGGTTGCGAACGCGCGCGACAAGTTCTCTGGGGTCATGCCGAGCAGTGCCGCGAGCACGCGCTTTTCATGGGGCAGGTGGACGTTCTCGCCCCCGCCAGACTTTGCGCGCAAAGTCAGCAGGTAGTTGGCGAGCCTCTCGACGCCGCCGCGCAGCTTTTGATTTTTGATGGTGCGCACAAGCCCCCGATAGCATCCGGAGAGCTCACGCGCGATGGCGACTGCGAACGCAGAATCCTCGGACATGTTATGGCGAATGGCGTCGCCCGAAATCATCAGGATTTCGCAGCGTTCGAGCGTGCGCGCCGACATGAGAGCATCCGCGTCCAGTACGACCGCCGCCAGGATGAAGGTGGAAACGGGGCGCAAGATCGTGAGCGTCGTTTCCTTGTCTTTCCAGGTCCCCTGCAACTCGACCTGGCCCTCCAACAATACGTAGAGAAAATCCACAGGGTCGCCCTCAAGCAGGAGCGTGGTGTTGGCGGGAAAACGCTGCAGATAGGCGGTTCCTGTAACCCTTGCGAAGGTTTCGTCGCTGACGCTGGCGAACATCGGCAACGCACGGACTTTCTGGGTATCGGTAGGGCGCATTGAAGGGTCCTCCCTTTGATGGTGATTCATACCTTGCGGCCGGCATTTCATCTTGATTTCTGTCAATTGACGGATCGATCTCGGCCCGCCTTTGCCGAGTGCGGTTGACCTCGATCAAGTACACGTCCCTTCATGAGCAAACATCGACACGAAATTTGCGCCGCTGCGACCCTGCGCACTTACGATGAGCAATTATTTCGCCCCGCCGCGCGCCTGCGCTTAACGAAGATCAAGTGCCGAAGCGCGACCGCGCGCCATGCTGCGTCCAGATAGCGAGAAATCGGCCTTTGAAGGTCGAGAGAGGGGCGAAGATCATGGTCACAGCGGCTGAAAAACCGGCGCCGGGCGCAGGCGGCGCGCTTTGGATGAGCACGATCGCGTTCACAACGTGCTTCGCAGTGTGGACGATCTTTTCCATACTTGGGGTTCAGATCAAGAATGATCTCGGGCTCAGCGAAACGCAGTTCGGCCTGCTCATAGGCACGCCAATCCTGACGGGCTCCCTCATCCGGCTGCTGCTCGGTGTTTGGACCGACCAGATCGGCGGACGTATTGTTTATGCGGGCGTCATGCTTTCCGCGGCGGCGGCGACGTTCCTTCTCTCTTATGCGGAAACATATCCGCAATTCTTGTTGGCGGCCCTTGGTGTTGGCATCGCCGGCGGCTCGTTCGCGGTTGGCATCACTTATGTTTCGAAGTTCTTCCCCCAGAAGCAACAGGGCACGGCGCTTGGCATCTTTGGCGCCGGCAACGTCGGCGCGGCCGTCACCAAGTTTGCTGCGCCTGTCGTGCTCGTGGCGATGGGATGGGAGGCCGTCGCCAAAATCTGGGCGTTGGGCTTGGTCGTCATGGCGGTTCTGTTCTTCATCACAACCAAGGATGATCCCGACCTTGAGGCGCGTCGCAAGGCAGGCGTGAAGCCGCGGTCTCTCGCCGAGCAATTCGAGCCGTTGAAGAACGTCCAGGTTTGGCGTTTCTCGCTGTATTATTTCTTCGTGTTCGGCGCCTTCGTCGCTTTGGCGCTTTGGCTGCCCCGTTACTTGATTGGCGTCTACGGCTTTAACCTCGCGACCGCTGGCATGATCGCGGCGGCTTACTCGATCCCGGCATCGTTGTTCCGCATCTATGGCGGCTTTCTCTCCGACAAGGTCGGCGCCCGTAAGGTCATGTACTGGACCTTTCTGGTGTCGATGCTCGCGACCTTCATCCTCTCCTACCCGGCGACCACCTATGTCGTGGACGGGATCAGAGGGCCGATCGAGTTCCGCTTCGCCATCGGCCCGATCGGCTTTATCGTCGTCGCCTTCGTGCTCGGCTTCTTCATGAGCCTGGGCAAGGCCGCCGTCTTCAAGCACATCCCAATCTACTACCCGAAGGATGTCGGCGCGGTCGGCGGCCTCGTTGGCATGATTGGCGGCTTGGGCGGCTTCGTCCTGCCCATCCTGTTCGGCATGCTCAACGATCTTACCGGCGTTTGGACGAGCTGCTTCATGTTGCTCTTCCTGATCGTGTCTGGTTCGCTGTTGTGGATGCACTTTGCGATCCTCCACATGGAGCGCGAGGCTGCGGCCAAATCGTTGGAGGGTTTGCCTCAACTCCCAGAAATGGCGCCGATCCACACTCCCAAGGCCGCAGAAGCGATGGCGCCTGCGTTGATCAAGGACTGGCGCCCCGAGGACGCTGACTTCTGGAGCAAGACGGGAAAGGCCGTCGCGAACCGCAATCTCTGGCTCTCCGTCCCGGCGTTGCTCTTGTCCTTCGCGGTATGGATGGTGTGGTCGGTGGTCGTCGCTAAGCTGCCGGCGATCGGGTTCGCATATGACACCGACCAACTGTTCTGGCTCGCCGCTCTGCCAGGGCTTTCCGGCGCGACGCTGCGCATCTTCTACAGCTTCATGGTGCCCGTGTTCGGCGGTCGCTTGTGGACGACTGTTACAACTTGGTCCTTGATCGTTCCCGCGCTGGGCATCGGCTTTGCGGTGCAAAACCCAGAGACGCCATATTGGGTCATGCTCGGGCTAGCGCTGCTTTGCGGCTTCGGCGGCGGCAATTTCGCGTCGTCGATGTCGAACATCGGGTTCTTCTTCCCCAAGAAGGAAAAGGGCAACGCCCTCGCGCTCAATGCGGGCCTTGGCAACCTTGGCGTCAGCGTCATGCAGTTCATCGTGCCGATCATCATCACGATGAGCGTGTTCGGCGCGCTGGGCGGGGAAGCGCAAGTGTCCGCGGAGGGGGAACGCCTCTTTCTGCAGAACGCTGGCTTCATCTGGGTTCCGTTCATTGTGGTCAGCGCGTTCGCCGCGTGGTTCGGCATGAACGATCTTTCCACCGCGAAAGCCTCGTTCGCCGATCAAGCCGTGATCTTCACGCGCACGCAGAACTGGGTCATGTGCTGGCTTTACACTGGCACCTTCGGATCGTTCATCGGCTACTCCGCTGCCTTCCCCCTGCTTACGCGCACGCAATTCCCCGATGTGAATGTGCTGCAAATCGCGTTCCTCGGGCCGCTGGTGGGGGCGCTGTCGCGGTCGTTGACGGGGTGGGTGTCGGACAAGTACGGCGGCGCCAAGGTCACGCTCGCCGTGTTCGCATTGATGATGCTCGGCACGATCGGCGTGCTCTATTTCCTCGCCGCCAAGGACCAGCCGGGCGCCTTCACGGGGTTCTTCGCCAGCTTCATGCTCCTCTTTTTCGCGAGTGGCGTGGGCAATGCGTCGACCTTTCAAATGATACCGGCGATCATGCGCAAGGAAGTGGCGCGACTCGAACCGCAGCTGTCGGCCGCCGATCAACTAAAGCAGGCGGAGAAAGAAAGCGCTGCGATCACCGGCTTCACGTCCGCGATCGCCGCCTACGGTGCGTTCTTCATCCCGAAGAGTTTTGGTTTCTCCATCAGCGCCACGGGTAGTGCGGAGGCCGCGTTGTACGGTTTCCTGGCATTCTACGTCTCGTGTTTGGCGATCACTTGGTGGGTTTACGCCCGGCCCGGCGGGCTCCTGTTCGATGCGGAAAACGCGCCTCGTGCTCCAAGCAAGCCCGCCACAGCTCAATAAGGGGACTGACAGATGAGCCACGTCCTCGATCGCCTGCTGTTCTTCACGCGCAAGACAGAGACGTTCTCTGACGGCCACGGCGTGATGAACAATGAAGATCGCAGCTGGGAGGAGGCCTACCGCCATCGGTGGCAGCATGACAAAATCGTGCGCTCCACCCACGGCGCCAATTGCACA
>CAYRHK010000172.1:0-5606 GCA_964423825.1 uncultured Terricaulis sp.
CTTCTCAGCGAGGCGCCCGGCCCATCCGAACGCCCAATGCGCGCGGACACGAGCCGGCCGGTGGTTGACCCCCGAGCGGCGCGCGGTCAGCGCGCTGCCTGTCCTCAGAGGCCGGCACACGAGATGGGCTTGACAGCCCGCCCCGAAAAACGTCAGCTCTGTCTATGCAGGTTTAGAAAGTTCAACACTTTCAATCATTAAGCCGCGCAAACAAGCGCCCTTGGGGCAACTCACTGACGCGGCGCCTGCAGTCGTCGAACAGGTTTCAGCGGGGTTAACCCCGCTGGATCGCCGCATATGCACGGGATTGTGCAGCGCCGCAAGGGGGCGCGGCACGATTTAACGCATTTGGCAAGGGCCTAGTTCAGCGCCTGCGGCGGCGAAGACACGCATCGCCGAAACAGCCTTCAGCTCCCCCCGCCAACGAGCTTGGCAATCGCTTCGAGGTAGGCCGCGAACGCCGCCCTGCCCGCCTCGGTGATCCGCGCTCGGGTCAATGGCTTGCGGCCCACGAAGCTCTTGTCGATGACGATGTAGCCAGCCTCTTCGAGCTTTCGCAGATGAATCGAGAGGTTGCCTTGCGTGGCGTCCAGCAGTGCTTTGAGCTCCGTGAAGTCCGCCGCCTCGGCGTCAGCCAGATAGGCCATGATCCCCAGCCGCATGCGGCCGTGGATCACATCATCCAGCTTGCCGATGTCGAAAGCGGCCATGGCTTCAAGCGGCTCGCTTGGCGCCGCGCCAAATCACCCAGCCGGGGACCGCCATCAAAACGAACAGCGCCACGCCGAGAATGAGGAGGTAGGTCCCGATGTCGCCGAATACGGCAACGCCGAGCGCCAATGTCGTTGCAAACCAACCAGCCGCCACGAGGCCGAGCCAGGGACGACGCAGAATGGTCCAAGCCACGAACCACGCCACGCCCTGGAACGTGCACACCACGATCGGATGATAGAGCCACAGGCCGAAGCTCTCGGCTTTGCTCGCGCCGTAGCCAAAGACGAACGCCATCACCAGGTTCGCCAGTCCCGCGCCCTGGAACACGGCGCCCAGGGCGCGCGCGCCAACGCCGACGACTTTGGTTTTGCGATCTTTCCAAAGGATCGCCGTGAGCACGCCGCAAAAGACAATCGTCGGCGCAAACGCAATCACCATCGCCGCCAATCCCTCCGAGGGCACGACTCCTATGGTTTGCAGCCAATGCAGCAAGCACTGGCCGCCATAGAGGCCGCCGCCCCAGAGGAACGCCTCGCCGATGGTGGCCTGCATGGCTGTGGAGCCGCTGACGAGGCCACGCAGGTAAGCAAGATCGTCGCGCGCGGTATCAAGTTCGGATGCCATGCTCATGCTCCTACTCCGCAGCGGCCAGGATGGGCGCGGCCTTGGCGGGGCGGCGTTTGCGCCCGTTCAGAATCGCGCCGACGAACGAATAGCGCACCAGAAGCTCATAGCTCGCCAGCATCAAGGCAAATGCAATTGCGACCACCGTCGGATACGAGGCGAACCACGGCCAGCCCAAAGGCTGAATGACAGCTTGCAGCACCAGGAGCAGCGGCAGGTGCACGATGTATATCCAATAGGAGGCGTCGGCGAGATAACGCACAGTGGCATTTTCGCGGCGCAACGCCCGCACAGCCAATCCCACCAAACCCAACGTCCATCCCCAGACCGCAAGAGCGTAAAGCGCCGCGTACATGACCTTCTCGATGCCCGGCTCGGCTGGAGCGATCATCGGCGTCACGCCAACCACCGCCAGACAGGCAATCGTGCAAGCGATCCCCAGGCCAAGGTTGGCCAACCAATGCTTGGCCCACACTTGCAGCAAATCCGGCTGTCGACTCACCAGCCATCCAAAGCCGAAAGCCACGCCGTAGCAGGCAAGCGCGGTCGGGTTCGGGATCAGGCCGGTGTCCGGCGTCGGGATGCCAAACCACATCATCCAGTCCGGCGTGAAGTAGAGCGCGGCGCAAACCGGCGCGCCCAGGAACATCGCCGCCGCGGGCCCGGCGGCAAGCCGTACCACCGGGTCGAGGAGGCGCGCGCGAAGCGCCCCGCGACGGTCTACCAGCGCCGCTAAGACGCGCAGCGCCAACGCGCCGGCATAGAAGTACAACAACACGTACAAGAACCACAGGTGCGTCAGCGGCCATGCCTCGACCGTGAGAGGAGACGGCGGCGGCTCGGCGCCCGCCGCAGCCAGCCCGTACGTGCGCAACGACACCCAGATCAGCACCGCGACAATCGCCGCGAACACGAGCGGCCAAAACACCACGAGCGGGGTCGCGATCCGCACCAGGCGGTTGCGCACAAAGCCCCCCAGCCCGCGCCGCTCCACGAGCATCCGCGCGAAAAATCCCGCCAGCAGGAAGAAGATCGTCATCCGGAAGATGTGCAGCACAAAAAACGCGACCGTCAGCGCCTCGCTGGGGGTGTCACGCACGATCCAGAGCTGGGGCCCCAGAAGGTAGGGTAAGCAGGCGTGGAAAAGCACGCCCAACACCAGTGCTCCTCCCCTTACCGCATCCAAGGCATGCAGACGCACCCCGCTCCCAACTCCGCCCATGGCTGACGCTCCTCGCTTCTAGTCAGCCACCAATTACGACAACTAGTTTGTATTGTAAACTAGTCTTTCTCGGCTTCCAGCTAGAGCCTCGCCGTCCCCGCCAGCACGCGACTGGCAAAGACCTGCAACGTGCTGATCAGTTCGCGGGGCGAGCCTTCGCCGCCGCGATGAAGCGAGGCAATCGCATTCGCAAACATCTGTATGGCCTTAGGCGACCAGCGCGGGCCACCCCGTGTCTCCGCAATCAAATCATTCAAGAGTTTGGCTGCTTCGGAGAGATCCTGACGCCCGAAGGCGCCTGCAACGACAAAGATCTCGGTAGTCACTTCTTGGAGTCCCGCCTGGTTCTCGCAGCGCGCCGCCAACCGCAGCAAGGTATCGACGCTTGCATCGAGATGCGTGTTGGCCTCGTTCGTGAGCTGCGCAACCGCCGCCTCAGCGTTTTCTATCGATTGCGCAAACGACTTGCCGCCGGCCGCGCCGAGGCATTGGGTCAGCGGTGACTTCACCATAATTCTACGACCTCTTCAGCGGCGTGCGAAGCCAGCGCGACTTGTGGTTGCCCATAATGATCTTGCCGGCTCAGCTGACTGGCGGACCAAAGAATGCGCTCCAACAGCGTTTGAGCCGAGAACGGTTTGGCGACGACATAGTTCGCTTGGCACGCCTTCGCGCCTTCGACGATATCGACGCCAACGCTTCCCGTGGCGATGATGATTGGCGCCAATGCGGTTTCACCGAAGCGGGGCTCGCGCAAGCGTCGCAGCAATGCGAAGCTGGCGTCCACTTGCGGATACGGATCGCACACCACCAAGTCCGCCGGCATGAACACCATCTTGGCGACGGCGGCCTCAACGCTGGCGTAGCCGGTAATGTCGCGAAAGCCGAACCCCATCAGCATCATGCGGGTGATGGAGTAAGAAAAGCGGCTGGCGTCGATGATCGCCGCCCGCGCGTGCGTAAAGTTGAATTTGGCGTCTTCGACGCGCATGACGACCCCGGACTGGGGCGTATCCCTGCGCCAGCGACTGCAAACGTTCCGTTAAGGGTTCATCCTTCGACCGGGCAGATCAGATGGCCGGGATAGGTCTCCGCCGAAGCCACACAACTGACCTGCATGGTCCAGGGGGCTCGGTTGAGATCGACGCGCCCCGCCCAGCCAGCGAGTTCTCGCGTGGCCCATAAGCTCAACGTGATGTGCTGCGGATCGCGCAATCGCGACACGCGCTCGCCGGTTTCCTCGCGCACGACGCGGCCGTTGACGTACCAGCGCACATAAGTCTCGGTCCATTCGATCGCGTAGGTCTGAAAGCCATCCGCCGCATCGAAGGGAAGCACGACGCGACCGCCCTCGGCGCTGCCGCCTGCATGCAGCGCCACGTCAAGGCTGCGCGTGTTTTGACCGAGAAGTTCAAGGTCGAGTTCCTGCTGCGGGGCCGGACCCTCGGGATCCACATAGGTGTAGAAGGCCGCGATAAGCCCCTGCCCGCGCGGCATCCGCAGCCGCGCTTCGAAATAGCCATGCAGGTAGGCTTCGCGTGAGACCAGCAGCCCCGACACCAGCGGCGCGCGCGCCGTGGGATCGGTGTTCGGCGCAAGCGTGAGCGTCAGCCCTTCCTCGGAAGTTGTGGCTTGCGAGGGGCGATAGTCATTGTCGAGAAAGCTCGCCCAACTCGCCAAATCCAGCATCGTCCAGCGGTCCTGATCGATGGTTTCGAAGCGGTCGATGAAGCGCAGATCGGCAGGCAGGCGCAGTTCGGCTTCGACCGGGGCGCTTGGCGCCGCCGGCGCGCGCGCGCTGCGCTGCCCGAGCCAGAACGCGACGCCGGCGACGGCCGCAAACGCTATCACAATAAGGACGACGATGACGATGTTGCGGTTCATGACCGCGAACCTAACCTGTTGCCCGCCATCGAAGAAGCGCCCTCGCATCGAATGCTAGCGCGCGTCGTAAACCCTAAGTCCAAGCGTCGCCGCGGCCGCGATGAGCGCCGCATCCCGGCTCGCCAACTCGCCACCGACCCGCTGCGCCAGCTCCAGATAGCAAGCGTCATAGAAGGATAAGCCTTGCCTGCGGGCAACCTCCAGGACAGCCTCCATGATTGCGGGGGCAGGCGGATCGTCTAGGCCCACCGCGATAAGCAGATCCGCAACCGCGAGATCGGCTGCGACGCGGGATAGCCTTTTTTGCCGCTCGGCTCGAAGCAATCCATTGCGAAGCTCGAAGCTGAAAATGTACGGCGCCACGAACTCGGCGTTCGCAAGAGCGCGAAGAGCCTCGGCCGATCGGGTGAGTTGTGACGCCAATATCCACGAGAACGCCACAGAGGCATCGATGACGACGCGGTTCACTCGCGGCCGTCTTCGACAGCCGCCTTCCAATCGAACGGCGCCCTGCCCGCATCAGTCTGGGTATCGCGCCGTTCCGCCAAGCGCCGAAAAGCCGCCTCGCGCTCCGCACCGGAAAACAAATGCACAGGCGACAGCCGCGCGGCCGGCTTGCCGTGGCGGGTAATGATGACCTCGGCTCCGGTCTCCTCAACCTCCTGCACCAAGGCCGAGAGCTTGTTCTTGGCTTCGTAAAGCGCGACTTCTTTCATGAAATTATTATAGCCATTTTTGGCTATATTGCAAGCACGATTTGGCTATAAGTGGGTGCTCATTGGCTCGGACGCCACCCCAACGTAAAGCGCCCCGGCTTTTGCCGAGGCGCTTCGTTTTCCTGCTCAGAGTGAAGCGGCTCTACTCAGCCGCCAGCGCGTTGCTTGGATCGATGCGCACGCCGGGGCCCATGGTCGTGGAGAGCGCCACCTTCTTCACGAACACGCCCTTGGCGCCCGTTGGTTTGGCTTTCGCCACCGCATCGACGAACGCTTTCACGTTCTGCCTGATCTGCGCTTCGGAAAAGCTCGCCTTGCCGACGCCGGCGTGGATGATGCCGGCCTTCTCGACGCGGAACTCGACGGCGCCGCCCTTGGCGTCGGCGACGGCCTTCTTCACGTCCATGGTGACGGTGCCAACCTTCGGGTTCGGCATCAGGCCGCGG
>CAYRHK010000173.1:0-5574 GCA_964423825.1 uncultured Terricaulis sp.
CGACCAGGGAAAGGCGCATGTGACGACCGTCCTGAGGCAAGCGAAGCGACGCCGTCTTCAACGGCCGTGCCCGGCCATGACGCCCCCCGCACCGCTCGGCCCGCCTGTCGATGCGACGCCTGCGCCGCGCCCGGAGCGGCGCGTCTTCGAGGGCGCCTACATTCGCCTCGAGCCGCTGACGACGGCGCATGCGCGCGACCTTTACGAAGCGACGCACGGCGCGGACCGCGAGGACATCTGGCTCTATCTGTTCACCGGCCCCTATGCCGACTTCGCGACCTTCGAGGCGTGGTGTGCGAAGGCGGCGCCGGACAGGTGCGGATCGACTATGAGCGCGAGCTTTATCCCGATCAGGACACGACGCTGCGGCTGATCACGGAAAGCACTACGATCGAACTGCCGGCGCGGAGCTTCAATGAAGGGTTGCCAACGGTGAGCGCGACACTGGCGGGTAGCGATCCGCGGCTGGCGGCGCTGGCGGCCACGCAGGAGCGCTTCGGTGTGGAGATCGCGGGCGAGATCAGCGTGCTGCCGTGGGACCCAGCGATTGCGCTCACGCTAGCCGGTTGCGCGTAAGAGTTGGCGTCGGCGGGCTGGTCGTATTAGGCTTTCGCCATGGCGAAAGCATTGACTGCAGAAGAAGTCCTGGGCTTGGCGCCGGTGATGCCGGTGGTGACGATCGAGGATGCGGAGAGCGCGGTTCCGCTGGCGCGGGCGCTCATCGCCGGCGGCATACGCACGATTGAAGTGACACTCAGGACGGACGCGGCGCTGGCGGCGATCAAGGCGATCGCCGCGGAGGCGCCGGAAATGGTGGTGGGCGCTGGCACCGTGCTCACCAGCGACGATCTTGATGCGGCGATCGATGCGGGGGCGGCGTATGCGCTCTCACCGGGTGCGACGCCGCATCTCCTGAAGAAGGCGCGCAAACGCAAGATCCCGCTCGTTCCGGGCGTGGCGACCGCAAGCGAGATCATGCGCGGGCTCGATCTTGGCTATACGAGCTTCAAGTTTTTCCCGGCAGAGCAGTTGGGCGGGGTGGCGGCGCTGAAGGCGCTCGGCGCGCCGCTGGCGGCTGCGAAGTTCTGCGCAACCGGCGGGATCAGTGCGGCGAAGGCAGGCTCGTACTTGGCGCTCGATAGTGTGTTGTGCGTTGGCGGGTCGTGGATCACGCCGGCAAAAGCGGTCGAATTAAGAGATTGGAGCGCGATCGAGGCGCTGGCGCGCGAGGCAGCGACTTTGCGCTAGAGGCGATCGCGCAGCGCGTACCAGAGCATGCCCAAGGTGTAGAGCGGCGCGCGGAAGGCAGCACCTCCTGGAAACTCTGGCGGCGCGATGCTCGTCAAGACGTCAAAACGTTCGGCGGTTCCAGCCATTGCCTCCGCAAGGACTTTGCCGATGAGCGCTGGCAATAACACCCCCAATCCCGAGTAGCCGTGTGCGAAGAACAGATCGCCCAGGCGGCCGACGTGGGGAAGCCGGCTCATGGTGATGGAGACGAGGCCGCCCCATGCATAGTCGATTCTACAACTCTCAAGCTGCGGAAAAATGTGCGCCATGAAGGGTCGTACAAATGCCGCGAGATCCGGCGGTGGCGCAGGGGTGTATTTTTCGCCACCGCCAAAGATGAGGCGATTGTCGGCGCTAATGCGGAAATAGTCGACGACGAAGCGACTGTCGCTGACGGCAAGATCGCCTCGGATTGGAGGCTGCTCCAGCGGCTCGGTGGCGATGACGTAGTTGGCGACAGGCATAATGTGACCGGCAATGCGCGGCTCAAGATCGTGGAGGAGCGCATCACATGCAAGCACTCCGAAGCGCGCGCGAACGCGGCCATGCCCGGTGATCGCGATGACGCCGCTCTCGCTGGCGACGGAGACCACACGTGAGCGCTCATGCAGCGTCACATCGGCGTCGCGGGCGGCTTGCGCGAGACCACGCGCGTAGTTCAGCGGATGGAGATGGCCGCCGCCGCTGTCCAAAAAGCCGCCGAAGAAGTTCGGCGAGTCGCACAGTGCGCGCGCCTCGTCTCGCGAAAGCACTTGCGCGTCGTGATAATTCATAACATCGGCAAGCGCGCGTCGTTCTGCCTCTGCCTCGACCTGGGATACGAGCTTGGCGGACGCTGTGAGGTGGCCCTTGGTGCGGAGGTCGCAGGCGATGTTGTGCTTGGCGATGCGTTCCAGCGTGAGCGTGCGAGCTTCGAGCGCGAGGCCGAACAACTCGCGCGCCTTGCCAGCGCCAAAGCGCTGAATGAGTTCGACGGCGCCCTTGCGCCAGCCCGGGATCATCTGGCCCCCATTGCGCCCGGAAGCGCCCCAGCCGATGCGACCCGCCTCCAGCACAATCACGGAGAAGCCGCGCTCGCGGGCGTTCAGGGCTGCGTGCAAGCCGGTATAGCCTCCGCCGATTACGACGACATCGCAGTCATGCTCCCCTTCTAAGGTCGGCGCGTCGGCGAAGTCATTGGCGGTCGCGACATAATAGGAGCGATCGAAATTGAAGGTGGAAGTCAGAGCGCTTCCCTCACACCTTCAAAAGCAAGTGATCGCGTTCCCAGGAGGAGATCACGCCCTCATAGGCCGCAAGTTCGTGCTGCTTGATACGGTAGAACGCGGCGCAGAAATGTTCGCCTAGCAACTCGCGCACCGGATCACAGACCCGGAATCGGTCGAGCCCTTCATACAACGTGCGCGGCAAGGTCCGCGCCTTGTCATAGGCGCTACCCTCGATCATCGCGCTGGGCTCGATCTTGTCGCGAATTCCGATGAATCCCGAGACCAGGCAAGCGGCGAGCGCGAGATACGGATTGGCATCGGCGCCGGGCAGACGGTTTTCAATGCGACGGTTCTCCGGCGCTGAGATTGGCACGCGCAGACCACACGAACGGTTGTCGTAGCTCCAATGCAGATTGATCGGCGCCGAGAAGTCAGGCCTCATGCGGCGGAAAGAGTTCACATTCGGCGCGAAGAGCGGCGTCACCTGCCCCAAGTACTTTTGCAGGCCACCCACAAAATGGCGGAACATTTCAGTGTTGCCGCCCATTTGTTCTAGCGGCGCGCCGAAGAGGTTCTTGCCGGTCTTGGCGTCGACGACGGAGATGTGCAGGTGCATGGCGCTGCCGGGCTGGTTCTCCATCGGCTTGGCCATGAAGGTGGCGTAGACGCCGTGTTTCAGGGCGACTTGGCGCACGATGCGCTTGAACACGAGCACCTGATCAGAGACGTGGATTGGGTCGCCATGATTGAAATTGATTTCGAGTTGGGCGGTGCCGCTTTCGTGGATCATCGTGTCGAGATGGAGCGAGGCAGCCTCAGCGTGTTCGTAGATGGTTTCTATTAGATCTTCATACTCGGTGATCGCCTCGAGGCCGTACGGTTGCGGCGCGGTCTCGGAGCGGCCGGAGCGGCCCGCTGGCGGCGCCAATGGCAGGTCGGGATCGGTGTTGACCTGGGTGAGGTAGAACTCGAGTTCGGGAGCGACCACGGGGCGCAGGCCCATCTTGGTATACAGGTCGATGGCGCGTTTAAGAACGTAACGCGGGGCGACGTCGTAGGGACGGCCGTCGGTGTGAAAGGCGTCGGCGAAGACGAAAGCGGTCGGGGTCTTGTAGCCGGGCGCAACGCAGATGGTTTCGAGTTCGGGACGCAACACCACGTCGGGGTCGCTGACTGCTTCGACGTCATCTTCGTCGTCGGCGTACTCGCCGGTAACGGTCAGCGTGTAAACGCTCGAGGGAATGCGCAGCGAGCCGTCGCGCTCACTTTGTAGGAATTTTTGCGCTGGAAACACCTTGCCTCGAATGACGCCGTTGAGATCGGGCACGAGGCACTCGATCTCGCCGATGCCTCTTTCCTTAATCCAGCTTGCGAAAGACTTTTCCATACCATCACCATGAAAACGGACGAGCGAAGACGTCGCGCTCAAGGGCATCGCGCGCGACGTCGCACTGGAGTTCAATCAAACAGGCGCGCCGGACAAACCGTTGGCAGCCGCCGGAGGCGGCCGGTGCAGCGCGCCTATCCGCGTAAGCCCGGAGGCTGCGGGAACGCATAAGTCACCTAATGGCCACACTATGAGTGAGCGCAGCCAATGAAGTCAAGCTCAGGCGCTCGCGTCCAACGGCAAGGCGCGCAAGGCGGGTTCGGCTTCGCGCAGCGAGCGATCGATGATGTCAACCATGCGATCAATTTCGGCGTGGCTCATTACTAACGGCGGACACATCACGACAGAATCGCGAATGCCGCGCACCATCAGGCCGTTCTTGATGCAGGTATCGCGCACGATAGGGCCGGCTTTGCCTTCCTTGCCGGTGAAGCGCTTATTGGTTCCATTTTCCGCGACAATCTCGACTGCGCCGATGAAACCCAGGGAGCGCGCTTCGCCGACAAGGGGGTTCTCATGCAAGCGTTTCAGTGCATTGGCGAGATATGGACCGATGTCCTCGCGCACGCGCTCCACCAATCCTTCGCGCTCGATGATTTCGATGTTCTTGAGCGCAACCGCGGCGGCGACTGGATGACCCGAATAGGTATAGCCGTGCACGAAGTCGCCGCCCTTCTCACGCAACACTTCGACGATCTTGTGCGACACGGCGGTGGCGGAGATCGGCAGATACCCCGACGATAGTCCCTTGGCCATCGGCACAAGATCGGGCGTGACGCCAAAGTGCTGGAAACCGAACCAGGTTCCGAGACGCCCGAAGCCACAGATGACTTCGTCGACGACGAGCAGAATGCCGTACTTCTTGCAGATAGCGTCGACGCGCTTCCAGTAGCCTTTCGGTGGAATAATGACGCCGCCAGCGCCCTGTACGGGTTCGCCGATAAAAGCGGCGACGTTTTCAGGGCCGACCTTCAAGATGCGATCTTCAATCTCCTGCGCGGCGCGTGCGGCGAATGCCTCCTCATCCTCGCCGAAGCCTTCGTTGAAGCGATAGGGCTGCATTACGTGTTCAACGCCGGGGATTGGCAAGCCGCCGATCGGGTGCATGTGTTTCATGCCACCCAGGCTGGCGCCGGCCATGGTGGAGCCGTGATAGGCGTTCCAGCGACTGATGAAGGTTGTGCGATTAGGTTGGCCGTGCACGTTCCAATAATGCCGAACCATGCGCATGACGGTGTCATTGGCTTCGGAGCCCGACGAGTTGAAGAAGATGTGCTGGAGATCGCCGCCGAGCTTTTCCGCAAGCTTGGTCGCGAGCATCACAGCCGGCGGCGTCGCGGTTTTAAAGAAGGTATTGTAGAACGGCAGCTCGCGCATCTGCTCGGCGGCGGTTTGCACGAGTTCGTCGCGACCATAGCCGACATTCACGCACCAGAGACCAGCCATGCCGTCGAGAAGCGCCACGCCATCACCATCGTAAATGGTCGAGTTTTCGGCGCGCGTGATGATGCGGCTACCGCCGAGAGCGACAATCTCGCCGTAGTTGGCTTGTGCCGGCAAATGATGCTCGATGTCGAGACGGCGGAGTTCGGGGATGTTGTAGTTGCGGGGCATGGGCCACTCCCATTGGAAGGAAACGAATGGCTCGGCAACGAGCCAGAAGCGAGGATGTGAGCGCGAGCGGGCTGG
>CAYRHK010000174.1:0-5572 GCA_964423825.1 uncultured Terricaulis sp.
AGCAGCGGCGTTCGTGAGCGTGACGATCTTAGGGCGCGGCCGAGGTGTCACAGTCATAGCATGTTCAATTCAAGCTTGGCTTCGTCGCTCATGCGCGCAGGCGTCCACGGGGGCTCGAACACCAGATCGACCTTCGCGGACGTCACGCCTTCAACTTTCAGCGCGGCCGCCTCCACCCATCCCGGCATCTCGCCCGCTACGGGGCATCCTGGCGCGGTCAACGTCATCTCGATGTCGACATGGCCATTGTTGTCGATGTCGACCTTGTAGATGAGACCCAGTTCGTAAATATCAACCGGGATCTCCGGATCGAAAACGGTCTTGAACGCCGTTACCAAGTCATCGGTAATGCGGTCGAGATCCGTCTTCGGTTGCACATCTGTGGCAGTCGCAGCACTGTCCATCGGGATTAACTCAGCAATTTGCGCGCCTTGTGGAGCGCTTCCACCAACACGTCGACTTCTTCCAGGGTGTTGTAACAGGCAAAGCTTGCGCGCGTTGTCGCCGTGACGGCTAGGCGCTGCATGAGCGGCTGCGCGCAGTGATGCCCGGCGCGCACCGCAACACCTTGGCGATCTAGAATTTGCGCCACGTCATGGGGGTGTGCGCCTTCGACATTGAACGCCACAATCGCTCCCCTGTTTGGCGCCGCGCCGTAAAACTCCACCCAGTTCAAGGCGCGGAAAGCCCCCATGGTCTTGGTCGCTAGCGCGGCTTCATGCGCTTCTATGGCGGTGCGGTCCTGCGCCTCAAGCCAACGAATCGCCGCGCCCAAGCCGATCGCCTCCAAGATCGGCGGCGTACCCGCCTCGAACCTGTGAGGCGGTTCGTTGTAGGTCACACGCTCGCGCTCGACGATGTCGATCATCTCGCCGCCGCCTTCGAGCGGCGCGAGCGCTTGCAGGCGCTCGGACTTGCCGTAGAGTACGCCAATGCCAGTAGGCGCGTAGAGCTTGTGGCCCGTGAACGCGTAATAGTCCACGCCTAGCGCCTGCACATCGACGCGCCCGTGCACTACGGCCTGGCATCCATCCAAAAGCACAGGCGCACCGCGCGCGTGAACGAGTTGTATGATCTCATGCGCGGGCGTCTTCACGCCCAACACGTTCGACATGTGCGTCAACGCCACCATCTTTGTGCGCGGCGTGATCAATGCATCAAGCGCAGCCAGATCGATGGCGCCGTCGTCGTCGATATCGAGCCACTTGAGCACTGCGCCCTTGCGTTCGCGCAGGAAGTGCCACGGCACGATGTTCGAGTGGTGCTCCATAACCGACAGAATGATTTCATCCCCGGGTCGAATATCGATGCCCGCCGCGACGATATTGATCGCCTGGGTGCCACCCTTGGTGAAGACGATGTTCTCTGCACTTGGCGCGTTGATGAACCGCCCCACCTCTGTCCGCGCCTGTTCGAAGGCTTCGGTGGTCTCGTTCGCCAGCGTGTGCAGGCCGCGATGCACATTCGCATAGGCCCCGCTCATCGCGCCCGCCATCGCGTCGATCACGGCCTGGGGCTTCTGCGCCGACGCAGCGTTGTCGAGATAGACCAACGGGCGACCGTTCACCTGGCGCGAGAGGATCGGAAATTGCTCGCGGAGGGCGGTGACGTCGAGGTTCATGGCGCGCCCCTTAGCCACGCGCCGATCCGCGCCTCAAGCTCGGCGCGCACGTCGCCGACAATCCAATTCGGCATCGCTTCCAGCAGAAACGCCTCGGTGAGCAGCGCGCGCGCCTCCGCTTCGGGCACGCCACGCGTGCGGAGATAGAATAGCGCGTTGGCGTCGAGCCCGCCCGCCGTGTTGCCGTGTGCGCATTGTACGTCATCGGCGTAGATCATCAGTTCCGGCTTGGCGAAAATCTCCGCGCCATCGTCCAAAAGCAGTCCGTGATGGTGTTGACGCGCATCGGTGCGCTGAGCGTTGCGCTCCACCACGATCCTGCCCTGGAACACGCCGCGTCCGCCCTTACGCGCGACACCCTTGATCAATTGCTTGGTTTGGCTTCGGGCGGCTCTGTGAGTCACCACCGAGGTTAAGTCCGCATGTCTCCCCTCCGCGCAGAGATACAAGCCGTTCAACTCCACCTCAGCGCCCTCGCCGTCGATGTCCACATGGGTTTCGATGCGCGCGAGTTTGGCGCCGTCAGCAATCACAAATTGCCGGAACCTTGCGCCTGCGCCCACTCTCACGGTCGCTTCGGCGAGTTGGACAACACTCGCGGCCTCGTGCTCACGGGAACTGCTTTGCACCACGACTCGAGTCAATGCTGCATGATCTTCGACTGCGATGTCCGTCCAAGCCGACGAGAACTTCAAACCGCCCGCCGTATTCTGGTCAACCCAGGAATCCATGCGCTCGACAATCAAGCCGCTCGACCCCACGGGCGCTACAATCTTCGTGACGCCGCCAGAGTCAGCCTGTAGCGCCGAACTCCAGACGTCGCCATCCACGCCAACGGTAAACGCGCGTGTGGTCTCTGTGTCGGCCATCGCCTTTGCGAGGCCTACGATGGGACTCGTCCCTCGTTGTGAATCGAAGGCAGCGAGTCGACCTTCAGCGCCGAGCAACGCGG
The DNA here is from genome assembly GCA_964423825.1 of uncultured Terricaulis sp. GTDB lineage: Bacteria > Pseudomonadota > Alphaproteobacteria > Caulobacterales > Aquidulcibacteraceae > Vitreimonas. The sequence goes on from CAYRHK010000174.1 coordinate 2,574, forward strand.
CACGAAGATCGCTGTATTTCCACGCCTCCGTGCGACGGGAAGGGAGATCGGCGAGCTGCATCACGCCGCCGCCTTGAGGTATTTATCATAGCCCTCGCTTTCGAGCGCGAGCGCCAGTTCGGGGCCGCCGCTCGCGACGATACGCCCTTTCACCAACACATGGACCTTGTCGGGTTTTATGTAGTCCAACAGCCTCTGGTAGTGCGTGATCACAAGAAGCCCGCGATCGGGCGCGCGCAGCGCATTCACATTTTCCGCCACCAGCTTCAGCGCGTCGATGTCTAGACCGGAATCCGTTTCGTCTAGTATCGCGAATCGCGGCTCGAGTACCGCCATTTGCAGCGCCTCGAAGCGTTTCTTCTCTCCGCCCGAGAATCCGACATTTAGCGGGCGTTTCAACATCTCGTCGCTGATATTGAGCGCAGCTGCCTTCTCACGCATCAGCTTCAGCAACGCAGGTGCCGGGATCGGCTCTTGCCCGCGCGCCTTGCGCTGCGCATTCAGCGCCGCCTTCAAGAACGCGATTGCCGAGAGACCAGGAATTTCAACTGGATACTGGAACGACAGGAACAGGCCTTCCGCTGCACGCGCTTCGGGCGCAAGCGAAAGCAAATCCGCCCCACCGAGGGAAGCGGTTCCGGCGTTCACTTCGTAGCCGTCGCGGCCCGCAAGCGCGTATGCGAGTGTGGACTTGCCAGACCCATTCGGGCCCATGATGGCGTGGGTCTCGCCAGCGGGCACACGCAGCGAGAGCCCGCGTATGATCTCTACATCGCCCACGCGCACATGAAGGTCATTGACCTGAAGCACTTTTCCTGTCCTCTCGATAGTCGGCGACGGTGCGGACGTGATCGCCCGTCCTATGGGCGACGCCGATGAAGCCGATCGCGGCGGCGACCGCGACGGCACAAAACACCACGATGCCCTTGGTGGTTTGGTCGTGGTCGGCGAGCCACCAGCCCACGATGCCGCCGAGCGCCATGGCGGCGACAAAGGCGACGGCCACTAACCATCCCTTCCAATGAATGGGCGCCATGCCTGTGCGCATGTCGCGTAGCGGGAAGCGGCGGGCGAACCAATATTCCTTCATTGGGCGGAGCCCACCACTAACGGATCGGAGCAAAATCGTTGTTCGGCCGCCTCAGTCGACAGATTCAGCAACGAGGCGCCGGGCGCATCGCTTAGGCGGCAACGCCAGTTCACGGTCTCACCGGCGCCCTCGCGCGCCTCCAACTCGATCGTGGCCACATGCGTCAGCCCGTTTTCGTTCAATTGATAGAAGGCGACGTTGCGAAGCGCTGCGCCAGAGCGCGCTTGCACGGCAATGAGACCCTCTTGCGTACGCGCTATGTCATAGCCACTGATTTCGCCGACCCTGCTGTAGGCGTTGCGGTCACCGCTAAAGATCCAGACGCCGTATGCAGTGTTCACGTTGCCGGTTTCGCGCGCGACCAAGATGTCTGCTCGACCGTCACCGTCCACGTCCTGAACTGTCGGCGCCAGATACTGAGAAACATTCTGCTCCACGATGCTCTGCATGACCACCGCATCCGGGCTCAAGATATCGATCGTCACCGTGCCTCCCTCGCCCTCAACCATCGGACTAAAGCGGACGCGCATAGTTTGACCCGCAGCATCCAAGCGACAGTCGCCTGCCTGGATTTCGCTCGCTTCCAAGAAGAGGTCGGCGCAATCGTGAAGCGCGGCGATGTCAGCGACCGGCACACGCGGAGAGCAGGCCAGGAGGGCGATGGCTGCAATGAGTGAAGAGAGATGGAACCTCATCCGACACTTCCCTCCAAACTGACTTCCAGGAGCTTCTGCGCCTCAACTGCGAATTCCATCGGCAGTTTCTGCAAGATATCGCGGGCAAATCCATGCACGAGCAATGCAACGGCCTCTTCTTCCGGCACGCCGCGCGCGCGCAAATAGAAGAGCTGATCGTCCGACAGCTTCGTCGTTGTCGCTTCATGTTCGAACTGCGCCGAGGCGCAACGGCTCTCTACATAGGGCACGGTGTGCGCGGCGCATTGGTCGCCGATCAGAAGCGAGTCGCATTGAGTAAAATTTCGCGCTCCCGTAGCCTTGGCGTGCGCCGATACCAAGCCCCGATAGGCGTTCGAGGAACGCCCCGCTGAGATTCCCTTCGAAATTATCCGCGAGCGCGTGTTCCGTCCCAAGTGAATCATCTTGGCGCCTGTATCGGCTTGTTGGCGCCCGTTGGTGACTGCGAGGGAGTGGAACTCGCCGGTACTATCGTCACCGCGCAGCACGCAGCTCGGGTACTTCCAGGTAATGGCCGAGCCTGTCTCGACCTGTGTCCACGAAATCTTTGAGCGCTCGCCGCGGCAGTCTCCCCGCTTCGTCACGAAATTATAGATCCCACCCTTCCCGTCCGCGTCGCCGGGCCACCAGTTTTGAACTGTCGAATACTTTATCTCGGCGTCTTCGAGGGCGACGAGTTCGACTACGGCCGCGTGGAGTTGGTTTTCGTCGCGCATGGGCGCGGTGCAACCCTCGAGATAGGATACGTAAGCGCCCTTGTCGGCGATGATCAGCGTACGCTCGAACTGACCCGTTCCCTGCGCATTCATGCGGAAGTAGGTGGACAACTCCATCGGGCACCGTACGCCGGGCGGTACGTAAACGAATGAGCCGTCAGAGAACACCGCGCTGTTCAGCGTCGCGAAGAAGTTGTCGCTCGCGGGGACGACGGAGCCGAGATATGGTCGCACGAGTTCGCTGTGTTCGCGAATGGCCTCGCTCATAGAACAGAAAATTACACCGGCCTTTGCGAGCTCGCCCTTGAAGGTGGTTACAACAGACACACTGTCGAAGACGGCGTCCACGGCCACCTTAGGCGCACCTTCAACGCCTAGCAGCACCTCTTGCTCGCGCAGGGGTATGCCGAGCTTCTCGTAGGTCTTGATGATCTCGGGGTCGACGTCTTGGATGCTTTTGGACCTCGCACCGCCCTTCGGCGCGGCGTAGTAGCTCGC
>CAYRHK010000175.1:0-5537 GCA_964423825.1 uncultured Terricaulis sp.
ACGAGGTTGAACAGCAGCGTCTGGAAGCAGTGCGCGGCCCAATCTTCGACGATCTCGTGCTCTTCCTTCGAGAGCTTCGGGATTGTGCGGTCCGCCCAAATCTTCCCGAACTTGTGGTGGAAAGCTTCGTCGGTCATCACCAGCTGCGTGAGCTTCTTGGCGAGCGGGTCGTTCCATTCGCGGAAGATGCTGGCGAACGCGCCCATGGCGAGGCCTTCGACCAGCATCTGCATGCCGACGATCTTCTTGTAGACTTCTGGCGAATGCACGATCTCCTGCAGCAGCGTGGCGAGCACCTCGCCGCAAGGGAGCGGCGAGCCCCAGCGCGCCATGATGAACTTGGCGAAAGCGGTGACGTGACGGCCCTCTTCGCGCGTCTGGTTGGCAGCGTATTCTTGCGCGCCGGGATCACGCAGCACATGGCAGAGCGACGCGGAGAGGTTCAATGCGCCCTGTTCGCCGTGAAGGATCGCCGACATTTGCCAGCGCGCCATCTGGCTCTTGAAGCGCAAAAGGTCAGCCGGCTTGTCGGCGAAGTGGTTCTTGACGTAGTCGGTTTCCAGCGCCGGGACCATGTAATCGGGCAGGAAATCGTTGGTGTCGGGGTCGAAGCCGTCGTTGAAGTCGATGTATTTGGCATCGAGCGGATCCCAGAAATGGTCATGCGTCGCTGAGATGATCTTATCGAATGCGGTCGAGCGATTGAGATGGCGGTCGATCGCCAGCATGGCTCCGAAATCGGTCGGCGCGACTGCGTCGTAGACCTCGTCCTTTGTGATTTGGCGGATAGGGGCGGCGGAATCGGCCATCGCGTCGTCTCTCCCAAGTCATGAGCCGCGTGGGCGGCTTCGTCCAACGCCGGAGAAGTAGCGCCAAATTTGATCTGGATCAATGAAAAATGACGCTCCCGTCAACTTGACGCTTCAAGGGCGGTAACCGAACCCCGCTAGGTGCGCCTACGCGAGGCTGGCGCTAACTCTAACCGGCATGAGCACGGTCGCCCTACCTCCCTCTCTCGACGACATCGAAGCTTTGGCCTTGACGGCCTGGGGCGCGCTTCCGGCGAGCTTTCGCAAACTTGCGGGGGACGTGGTGATTCGCATCGAGGACTTTGCTGACGAAGACGTGCTCGCGGAAATGGGGGCCGAGACCCCTTTCGAGATCTCTGGCCTCTATGCTGGGGTCGACCTGACGCGGCGTTCGATAATGGACCCCGCTCCTGCGACGCCAATGGTGTTTCTCTATCGCCGTCCAATCCTGGATGAATGGATAGATCGCGGCGATGTTTCGCTCGCGGCGTTGATCTCGCATGTGTTGGTGCATGAGATCGGACATCATTTCGGCCTGAGCGATGAGCAAATGGATGCGCTGCTGGAGGAAGAGTGAGCCGTTTGAGCGCGATCAAAGCGACAACACGCGGGGTTGCGCCTAAGTGCCAATGAGGAGACTTCTCATGCTCGCTTCTCGTCTGCGCCTTCTAGCCATCAGTGCGCTGTTCGCGCTTGGCGCATGCGTCAGCACCTCTCCAAGCCTACATCCTCAAGGCGACGAGGTCGGCAATCCCGCTCGGGGACTTGCCTACGCGCGAGACATTTGTGCGGCATGCCATGCGGTCGAACGCGGCGATCTGCACTCGCCGAACGCCATGGCGCCGCCTTTTCAGCGTGTGGCGGATACGCCGGGCTTGACGCGCCTCGCGCTCATAGCCTGGATGCGCAGCTCACACCCCAACATGCCCGACTTTGTCGTTAGCGACGAAGAGATCGACGATCTGCACGCTTACATAGGTTCGATCGCCTCGCGCTAATTAGCGCCTGCGGATACGACTTTCCGGTACCGCCGTGCGATCGGCCATTCCCAGCGAACGGCCGCAATACTCCTCCGCGGTCTCAAGCTGGGCACGCATTGGATCGCGCTCGTATGCGGCTTGCACCGCGGTGACGCACTGGTCCCAAGCGCGAATGTCCTCGTTGCGTTGTGTGCGCGAGCGGACGTCGCCCTCCGGCTGGGGTATTTGATCGTACTCGCCCCGAACGACGATGTCGTCATCGCCTGAACGAGGGCGCGGCGGCGGCGGGGTCGCGACCGAGACGTTGGGCGCGGCGACTGAAGGTTCAGGCGGCGGCGCTGGTGTTGGTGTTGGTGTTGGCGTTGGTGTTGGCGCTGGTGTTGGCGTGCTCGAAATCACTGGGGGGGCAGCCCCACCCTCACGCGCGGTGCGCCCGGCGGATTCGACGTTGGCGCACGCCGCCAACACGATCAAAGCGGTCACCGCCGCGAGACGTCCGAACATGCGCCGCTCCCTCATTAGCTGCAAAGTCCATTGTAGCCGCAAACCCGGCCTCGCCTAGTGCACATCGACGTGCTTGCTCAGCGCAATGCGCTCAACTTGATCATATCCGTCACCCATTCCGGCACGACATCGCCCGCTTTCCCGTAACGCGCGAGATCGAACGCCTCGGCGTTTTCGGAGGGCTCCAGGTTCATCTCCATGGTCGGCGCCCCAGCGCGGCGCACAGCGGAGACAAAGCCCGCAGCTGGGTAGACTGCGCCAGAAGTGCCGATAGATACGAAGAGGTCGGCCGTCGCGAGCGCATCATAGATAGCGTCCATCTCAAGGGGCGTCTCGCCGAACCAAACAATGTGAGGCCGCATGCCGCCGATACGTCCGCATGCGGCGCAACCGAGCGCAGGCGACAGGTCGCCGTCAGCCAAGGTCACGTCGCCGCAATCGTGGCACCGCGCCTTGTTGATCTCGCCGTGCATATGGATGACGCGCGTCGAGCCCGCCTGCTCGTGCAGACTATCGACATTCTGGGTGCAGATGGTGACGCTGCCGCCGTGAGCGCGCCAATGCGCCTCCAACTCGGCGAGTGCGACGTGCGCACGGTTCGGCTTGGCGTTCAGCTGTTGTGCGCGGCGCAGATTGTAGAATTCCAGCACGCGGGCGGGATTGCGATCGTAGGCTTGAATGGTCGCCACTTCCATCACCGGATATCCCTCCCACAGACCGTCCGCGTCACGGAAGGTGGCGAGACCGGACTCCGCCGAGATGCCCGCTCCCGTGAGAATGAAGATGTTGTCAGCAATCATATGGACCTCCCGTGCAAGCGGATGCATCTGGGGTGGCCGCTCCATTGAACAAGGACAAGCTTGCTGAATTTCCATGATCTGAATGTACAAGTTTGGCTTGACAGCATGATTCGTTGGCGGTTTTGAAAGAGGCGTGGGGCGGGCGCCTGGAAGAAAGGGCGCGAAAATGCGCATTACTTTTCTTTTTGCCGCCGCCGCTTTGGCATTCTTGCTGCCTGCATGCGCTAGCCGCACTGGCGATCAAACCATCGCCGAATGGTGCGCGGCTGATGAGGGTCGCGTCGATACAGACATCTGCAAGCAACATGCCGACACCGAAGAAGTGCGGATCGGCCTCGGTGCGCGGATCGCGGACGCCCTCGGCATCGCCAACCGCGCCGAGGACACCGCCAACCGCGCGATGTCGCGGAACGTCGTATGCGTGACCCGTACACTCAACAACACGCGCGCAGGCACATGCGATCCTGGCTATACGCTGACCGGCTGCACGCAGACGCGCTACACGACCCGGGCTGGCGGCATGGCGATCCTGCGCTCCATCAATGACACGGAGTGTCGGTTCAACGCGCAGGTACTCGAAGTGCAGACGCGATGCTGCGCCATGGGCCCCAACCCGCCCCCTGCGACCATGGTTCGCGATACAGCGCCACCGGCGCCAGAAGCGCCGCGGCCCGCGCGGACCTCGTAACGCATCAGCCGCGCAGCGGATATTCAGCCTCGGCCCGGTAGAGGCTCGGGGCGTCGCGGCGGACAAGACTTGAGTACAAGCTGAAATGGGCAACGGGGAAAGGCGGCGTCTCGAAGAGACCAAGGCGCGCCTCGAACGCCTGCACCTGTTCGAGCACCGCGCCACTCAGGTACGCCACAGTGACATGCGGCGCGAACTTGCGCGGCTCGGGTTTCAATCCCGCGCGGCGCGCGGCGCGCTCGCAATCGGCGGCGAGCTTGATAAGCGCCGGGTTGTGAGCGGCGCCGATCCAAAGCGTGTGCGGGTCGGCGCCGCCAAACGATCCCGCCCCCTTCAACTGCAATTCGAACGGCGCGGCGGCGCCGGCGACTTCGTCCAGCGCAGCATCGATGTCATCTGCGATCGGCTCGGCGACCTCGCCAAAAAACCGCAGCGTCAGATGCAGGTTTTCTGGTGGGCGCCACTTGGCGCCTGGCACGCCGCGTTGCAGGGGTTGCAGTCGCGCGGCGATGTCTTCGGTCAAATCAAGGGCGGCAAAGAGGCGTAAGCTCATTGGAGTCGATTGGAATGGGAGCGTGAGCGCGCCCGGCGCCAGCACAAATCAAATGCGTTTATGATTTGTTCGCCCACACATCACCATTTGCTGAAACGTCGCTGACGCCGGCCGAGAAAAACCGAGTCCGCCATTTGCTCCTTAAATGCGGCGGCGCTTTCCATCGACGGGAAGACACCTAGCCGAGCGCGCGCCGTGGCCCTGGTGTCGTGCGCTGCATGAGCAATGCGAGCGGGAACCGGCACTGCGCCGATGTCTTCCGACAGGCGAAATGAAACACCCCCGCACGCACATCGTCAAGCACACACGCGATCACAAATTCATTTCATCAGGGCGTAGCTTCCGCGCGCGGCAGCGTCGCGATGTACGCAGCGACAGCGCGCGCATCTTCTTCGTTCATGCGAAACTGCGGCATGGGCGGCAACGGGCGCGTACCGTCGGGCCGCTCGCCGGTTTGCAGAAGCGTGGCGAATTGCTCTTCGGAGTAGTGAGCGGGAATGCCAGCGATGGGAGGCGCAATCGGCGCCCAGGGCATTTCGATGGTCGGCGCGAAAACCAAGGTCGCGCCCTGCAGCGAGTGGCTCATGTCTGGCCCGGTTGGCGTCATCGGCGAATGGCAGTCGTTGCAGCCGCCTATCCCCGTCACGAGGTATTCGCCGCGTTCGACCAGCGCATCGCCGGTCAACGGCGTCGGGACGGACGGCGCGCACGCCGCTATCCCAAGTACAATCACACCCAAAAGAGCAAGTCTCTTCATGTCGGCCTCTCCCCTGCCTCTTGTGAGCGAGGATGCAGGCAAGGCGCGATCGGATGCAAGCCGCCTAGAGCGCGTCGAGCGGCAGCTTGAGATAGCGGACGCCGTTGTCTTCTGCCGGCGGAAGTTCACCTGCCTGGATGTTCACTTGGATGGAGGGCAAAATCAGCTGTGGCATTTCCAGTGTCTTGTCACGGGCTTCCCGCATGGCGACGAAGGCGTCTTCGTCGACGCCCTCGCGGATGTGAATGTTCTTCCGCTGCTCCTCGGCGACGGTGGTTTCCCAGGCATATTGGTCTCGCCCCGGCGCCTTGTAGTCGTGGCACAAGAAGACGCGCGTCTGGGCCGGCAACAAGAGCAACTTCTGAATCGATCGGTAGAGCGTGCGCGCGTCGCCGCCGGGGAAGTCGCAGCGGGCGGTGCCGTAGTCGGGCATGAACAGCGTGTCG
>CAYRHK010000176.1:0-5518 GCA_964423825.1 uncultured Terricaulis sp.
TCAAGTCGCTGACCTCCGAACCGGAAGTCGGCCAGATCTACGAAGGCAAGGTCGTCAAGGTGATGGAGTTCGGCGCGTTCGTGAACTTCTTCGGCGCCAAGGACGGCCTCGTGCACATCTCGCAACTTGCGCGGGAGCGGGTCGAGAAGCCGTCCGACATAGTCAAAGAAGGCGATGTCGTGAAGGTGAAGCTCTTGGGCTTCGACGATCGCGGCAAGACCAAGCTGTCGATGAAGGTTGTCGATCAAGCCACCGGCGCCGATCTCTCCGCGGAGATGGGCGAAGAAGCCGAGGACAAGGGCCCGAGACGGGACCGTGGCGATCGAGGTGATCGCGGCCCGCGTCGCGATCGCGGCGAACGGCGCGAGCGGCGCGACGATTAAGCCGACTGCACAACACGCATGAAAGCCCGCCTCGCAAGGGGCGGGCTTTTTTGTTAACGTCACGCCATGAGTTCACTCGTCATCGTCGCCAGGTTTGCGTCGCGCTCAGAAGTGCTGATCGCGCAGTCGCTGTTGCGCAGCGAGGGTATCGAGACGCTGATGCCGGAGTTCAATGTGTTGATGGCCGAATTGGACCCGTCGATGATGGAGCACGGCTGGCGGTTGATGGGGTTGGAAGAGGATGCGGCGCGGATTGCGGCGATCTTGGCGGAGGCGCAAAGCACGGCCGATGGCGATGAGCTGCTCTCGTAGGGCATCATCCTATTGATCAAGTCACCGCCCATCCCCGGATGTGAGCGCAGCCAAGCGGTCCGGGAATGGGTGGTGCGTTGGTTGGCGCCAGTGCGCAGCGCGGATCACAACAAGGAGTGGGCTTCAGTTCGCGAAGATGGCAAGCGGCGGCGCCATGTCGGGCTGCACGAGGTCGTCTTCGCCGAAAACCGCAAGCATAGTCGCGGCGATTTGCGAGACGCTGGCGCAGTTTTCCATGGTGTAGCCCGGTGCGGCGACGATGCCCGGTCCGCGCGCGGCGATGAAGATCGCGTCGGAGCCCTCATGGTATAGGCCGGGCACACGAATGCCGCGCCAGCGGCCGCTGCCGTGACCGGTCCAGCGATCATTCGGCGCGGGCCCGCGGCCGTGATCGGCGGTGACGATCAATGTTGTACGGCCGGCGGTTTGTGGGTTGGCCTGATAGGCCTCCCAAATTTCGCGCACGAAATTATCCGCTTCTGTCGCCGCGGCGAGATAGTCTTCGTACTTGCCTTCGTGGGCGCGGTTGTCGGTGTCGCCGAGCGCGACCCAAAGAATGCCCGGCGGGTCGGCAAGCGCCGCGCGTGCTTCTGGGATCACCTGGGGATCGTGGCGTTCGTCTGGGTTGGGGGTGACGAACACCGAAAGCCCGCTGCGTTCGACGTTGAGGATGGCGCGCATGACGTCCCACTCGGCGAACACGCGCACGGAATAGCGCGGCGAGAGGCGTTCGAGCACAGTGATGTCGTCGTTAGGCACGGCGGCGTTATAGCGCACACGCGGATTGGGCCGTCCCGCGAGCATTTCGGCGTAGCCGGGATAGGAGAACCAGAAGTCGTTGCTGACGCGCGCGCAGGAGTTTTCATCGCGGTTGCCGATCAAGGCGCCTTCGCGCGCGAACGAAAGCAAGAACGGGGTCAGGGCCTGTGCACGGTCCGGAACATCAACATAGCGAGCGCGATAAGCAGGATCGGTGGTGAGCGTCGCGTCGGCGCCGCGAAACAATTCCTGCCAGCGATAGCCGTCGATAGTGACGAAGACTAGGTAGCGGGGCCCGATCGTGACGATGGGTTGAACCACGTCGGCGCGAGCGGGCGCGATTAGCGCCACAATCAGAGCCAAGCACGCAAACAGCATACGCATCGGATAGCCTCCCCGTTCACAGGCTTATCCCGAGGGCGGGGAGGGCGCAAATCGCGTGTGGGTCAGGTGCGTCGCGTCCAGTCCATGATCCAGTTCTGATCCCAGGTGCGACCGCCATCGCGTGAAGAGGCTTGCCGCCAGCGGCAGGCGTTCGGGCCGATGTTGTCCCAGACGCCAGCGTACTTCACCGCCTGGCCGTCTTCGTCGGCGTTGGTGACGAAGATGCCCGCGCCGTTCTCAAAGCTTCCGGTTTGACCAGGCGTGGTGAGCACGCCGCTGCGGGCGTTCACCCAGTGATCCGACCAAACTCGATTTTCAACGTCGAGGAGCCGCAAGCCCATGCCGCTGAAATTGCGCGCGGGGATGCGCAGTTCTTCGACGCTGCCGATGCCCGCGAGAATTCTGTACACCGTCGCTTCGCCCTCGTATTCGAACCACTCGCCGTTGACTTTGGAGTGGTTATGGATGCGCCATTCGCCGGTAAGGAAGTCGAAGTCGCCGGCACGACCGGGTGTCGGCGTCGTGGGCAGCGGTGGGATCGGGTCGAAGCGCGGCGGCTGGGCTTCCGCCTGCCCGCTTAGTATGGCGGTCGCGCCGGCGGCGGCGCCGACCGCGACAAGTGTACGTCTCTCCTGATCCATGGCTGGCTCCAATCATAGCTGTTGAGCGCCAAGCTTTATTCTTGATAATATGACATCTGCTGTCATGTATTGAGCGATGGGACAATGCGGGCGAGCCGGCTGTTATCGATCCTAATTCTGTTGCAGGTGCGCGGGCGGTTGTCGGCGGAGGCGCTGGCGCGCGAATTCGAAGTCTCGGTGCGGACCATCTATCGCGACATTGATCAGCTCTCAGCAGCCGGCGTTCCTGTTTATGCAGAGCGTGGCCGTTCGGGCGGGTTCGCTCTGCTGGAAGGGTATCGCACGCGGCTCACGGGCATGACACAGGCGGAAGCGGAGACGCTGCTTCTTGCAGGGTTAGGCGTCGCGGCGAGCGATCTAGGCGTCGGCGCCGCCGCCGCGGCCGCGCAACTCAAGTTGCTCGCGAGCCTGCCGGCGGATGCAAGCGCCGGCGCCCAGCGCATGCGAGAGCGGTTTCACTTCGATCCGATTGCTTGGTACGGGCGCGGCGAGACTTTGGAACACTTACCTAGGCTTGCGGAAGCGGTGTGGAAGGGCGCGCGCGTGAGGTTCGGCTATGACAGTTGGAAGGCTGTGGTGAAGCGCGAGGCTGATCCACTTGGCTTGGTTCTGAAGGCCGGCGCTTGGTATTTGGTGGCGGCTGTCGATGGCAGGCCACGCACGTATCGGGCCTCCAACATCAGCGATCTCATTGTTCTGGGCGCCAACGCCAAGCGGCCGGCTCGTTTCGATCTCGCGTGTTATTGGCAGGAGTGGCGTGATGAGTTCGAGGCGCGTTTGCTGAGCGCGCGCGCCACAGTGCGGTTGTCGCCTGTTGGACTGGACCTGCTGCGCGACGTGATGCCTACTGCGTGGGAAGCGGCCGCCACCAAGCACAAGAGCGCGCGGCGACCGGGCTGGATTGAGGCCGTGATCCCTGTCGAAACTACGGCGACGGCGGCGCGCCAGCTATTGCGATTGGGTAGCGATTTGGAGGTGCTGGGTCCGAAGGTATTGCGCGAGGCGATTGCCGCGGAGGCCTTGAGCGTAGCATCGTTCTATCACAAGCGAACTAAGGCGGGGCGCCGTTAGCTTAGGGCAAACGCGGCTTCTTCGCGGTCGGGATGACGGCGCACCGTCTCTCCGAAATTTTCGTTCACGTCGACGACCTTCATTGAAGGCACGTTGGCGTTTGAGGGCACGTGCGCGCCGGGGCCAATTCTTGCGCAGGCGCCCACGAACGCATGCGAACCGATGCGCACCGGGCGCACAAGAACGCGCGAGCCACCGCCCTCGGTCTTCTGGCGCACATGAGCGGCCAGCTCCACTTCGCGTGCGAATACCACGCGATTGCCGATTTCCATCAAATTGCGGTCAAGTACGTCGATCCGCACCGGCCATTCGACGCCATAGCCGATGTTAGAGCCCCACATTCTGAGCCACATGGAGTAGAAGCCGGGGATCACTCGCAACAGCGATTCCAGATAGGGCAAGGCGTCGTAAAACGCTTGAATGTGATGTGCGGCGAGCCACGGCGAGAAGTGGCGTCCGTCAATCTGCGCAATCCCGTGCTTCAGCGGCGCCCAGCGAAAGACAATGCGCAACAACATTGGAGGGAAGAGGTAGACCATAAAAAACACGAGCGCTGCGCTCCAGGCTCCAGGCCAGGCAGCGAATACTCCGAGCGCGCCAAACGTCGCCGCTGTCATGAGCAGCGGAAAATAAGAGAACAGCCGGTCGACGGCCGTCATCATGCAGCGTCGCTGTGCACCGCGCCCGTCATCAGGGCGTAAAGTTCGTCGACACTGCGCGCAGTCCGAAGTTTCTCGCGCATGTCTGCGCGGCGCAGGAGCCGTGAGATCCGCGCCAAGGCCTTCAGATGGTCGCCGCTGCGTTCCGGTGGTGCAAGCAGCATGAAGACAAGGTCCGCAGGGCGAGCGTCGTTGGCCTCGAAATCTTGCGCGGGGTCAAGGCGCGCAAACGCGGCCACAGGCTTCGATACTCCAGGGACATGAGCGTGCGGGATCGCCACGCCATCACCTACCCCGGTGCCCTTGTTGCGTTCGCGCAGCAAGATGGCGTCAAATGCCGCCCGTTCGTTCACCCCTGCTGTTCGGGCAAGCGTCTCGCACAGCGCTTGAAGCGCTTGCCTTCGCGAGGATGCGATGACGCGCGGCAGTATCGCCTCGGGCGCGATCAGATCGCCAAGATCGTTCATGAAACTCTTCGCCTTCTATTCATCCGCTCTTGGCGGTGCGTTCTGGGTCGATCCAGCCTATGTTTCCGTCACTGCGTCGATACACAAGGTTAAGGCCGCCGTTGGCCGCGTTTCTGAAAAGAAGCGCCGGGTTATTGGTCAAATCGAGCTGCATTACAGCGGTGGAAACGGTCATGGTGCGCACAGGCACGGTGGTTTCTGCGATTACCAACGGTGCTGCGTCCGGCTCCAGGGCCGCGTTGTCATCGGCCTCACTTTCGTCTCTCAGTGGCGCGAGCACATACGCCGCCGCGCTCTCTGCGGGAAGGGGGGTCTTGTGGTCGGCGTGATGATTCTTCAGTCGGCGTTTGTAGCGCCGAACCCGTTTCTCCAATTTGGCTAAAGCGTCGCCAAAAGCGCCGTGAGCATCGCCGCCATGCCCTTCAGACTGTAAGGAAATGCCCGACGCCAAATGAAGGGTGCAGTCAACGCTGACGCCAACCGCGCCGTTTTTCGCCACGGTGACCACGGCGTCAGTTGCCCGGCTGAAATACTTGTTAACGCTTTCCGTGAGTTCGTCCTCGATGCGCGTCCGCAAGGCCTCGCCTACATCAATCTGGCGACCCGCGACTTGTATGCGCATGGAACTGCTCCTTTCCGGAAGGCCCCAGCTGACCAAAAGGTAAGCTTGAAGGGACCAAGGGTCAACGTGATGGGCCTGGATGGGCGATCACTTTTTCCGTGCCAATTGAACGGTGCTAGCCTAAAGTTACTGACCAAGCGCTGGCGTGGGATCGCCTTTATTTTGCGCCGCTTGAGCCGGCGAAATTGGGGCGGCTTGAGGGTCATCAGGGGACATCGTG
>CAYRHK010000177.1:0-5488 GCA_964423825.1 uncultured Terricaulis sp.
AGATCGTCGAAGATTGGGCCGCGCACTGCTTCCAGACGCTGCTGTTCAACCTCGTCGCGCCGCATCAGATGAAGGCGATCTACGCCCAGTTCGGGCTCGACCCCGATCGCGTGATGGCTGAGTTCCAAGAGATCGCCACCGACGAGGCGCGCCGCGAGAACATGAAGGAAGCCACCAACATCTTCCGGGTGCTGGTGAAGACGCTGTGGAACGCCGGCATCATCACCGATCGCACCAAGCCGTTCTACGCCATGTACGTAAACTTCGATGAGTTCGAAGCCGAAGGCACGGAGATGGTGGGCGATGTAATCGCCGAGGATGGCATCAAATACCTGCAAACTATCAATTTCGGCATCAACACTGGCGCGCTAAGCCAGGTGAAGGCGGCGGCCGTCGCCGCCGAGTAGGTGTGGCGATCATCGCAAAAGCGAGACGCCCCGCCGTTACCGGCGGGGCGTCTGCATCATGCCAATTGGATTGCTCACCGCCGCGTCAGAGTCATTGTGCCGGTGCAGGTGCCGTCGTCGTAGGTCCCTGAGAGCGTGTTGGACGCCACCGTCAGCCGCCAGGTTTCGCCTCGCGCTATGGTCAGCGTGACCGTGTCGCCTTGCTGCGCCCAATTGTAGCGATCGTCTTCCCAGGCGCCCCCGTTAAAAGAGAACGAGGCGGTGCCGTCGCTGTGGAAAAACATCCCGGCGTCGAAGCTGTTGCAGCCCTTGCGCGGATTGATGGTCACCAGTCCATAGAAGGCTGATTCCGCGATCCCCGTCTGGCTGGACGGCGCCGGGCTAGATGGACCGGGACCCGCTCCGGGTTTGCTGCCGCCTTGCAGCACGGGGGCGACCGTTTTCGCGAAGTCGGCGGCGCTGGCCGCCGCAGGCGCAATCAGCGCCGCGCCTGCAAAAAGCGCCAAGGCGGCGCCAATAGCTCTTCCTGTACGCATCATGAATGTGTCCCCCAATCCTTCATTGCCTGTTGAGCGTCATTGAACCCGTGCAAGTGCCGTCATCGTAAGTTCCGAACATACTCGACCCGCTGACCGAAAGTCGCCAAGTCTCGCCGCGCGGTATCGTCATGATCAAGGACGATCCATTTTGCGTCCAGTTGTAGCGCGCATCTTCCCATGCTCCGCCATTGAAGCTGAATTGCGCGGTGCCGTCGCCATAATAGATGAAGCCGGCATTGAAGCTGTTGCAGCCGCTGGTCGGATTGATGGTCACGCGCCCGGCCCAAGTCGTCCCGGCGACGGAGGGGATGACCGGTTGCGGGGCGGGTTGTGGTGCAACGACGACGGGCGCGGGCGCGGGCTGTTCGGGTGCAGAAGCTCCGACCGGTCCAGTATATGGCTCTGAACTCTGCGTCAGCGTGAGCGACCCAGTGCAGGTGCCGTCGTCGTAAGTGCCCGTCATCGTCGAGCCGTCGACACTGAGCCGCCAAGTCTCGCCACGCGGAATGGTCATTGTCACGTCGCCGCCCAATTGCGTCCAGTTGTAGCGGTTTTCCTCCCAGGCGCCGCCATTGAAGCTGAACTGGGCCGTGCCGTCCGGATGGTACATCATGCCGGCGTTGAAGCTGTTGCAGCCCGCCGTCGGGTTGATGTTGACATAGCCTGTCCAGATCGTGCTCGCGATCGAGGTAGGGGCCGCCGCTTCTTCAACCGCTGTCGTCCGAGGCATGAGCGCAAATCCCAGCAGCACGGCGGCAACAATCCCCCCGAGGACGATCCCTGTGATCGCGAGCGGGCCCAGCCCCTTGCCTGGAGGAGCCTCAAGGCTCGATGGCGGCGGAGAGTAAGCGCTCCGTGGCGGGCTGCTGGACGCCGGGCCGCTTGATGACGGCTGCGTCGGCGGCGGCAGCGGGCCCGATCCACCCGCAAGGCGCGCGCGGATTTCGTCCACCAGCACGCGCCACTGCCGATGATCAGCCTCTCCTTGCCACCCGACCAGGTTGGCCGCCTGCATACGTCGGAACCCCATGGGCGGCTCGACATCGTCAATCCGCACTGGCAGCAACTTACCGGCGTCGTACGCGAGCTGCGCCTCTTCCTTGACGAAATTCGATGTGATCGAACTCGACGACCACAACGCCACGATGACGCTGGCGCTTGCGATGCGCCCGCCGATCACCTCATCCCATGAACGCCCTGGGGGAATTTCG
Organism: uncultured Terricaulis sp.; assembly: GCA_964423825.1. Taxonomy (GTDB): domain Bacteria; phylum Pseudomonadota; class Alphaproteobacteria; order Caulobacterales; family Aquidulcibacteraceae; genus Vitreimonas. Next base: position 2,158 of record CAYRHK010000177.1, read on the forward strand.
TGATCCCACCAGGCGTCGAGCCCCTCTCGCGCCAGCGCCCCGACGATGCGCTGCGCCGTCGCCTGGTCTTCCCGCGCGTACGAAAGAAATACCCGTGACATGCCGCCCTCACTTAACGGCACACAACACCAGGGCGGCGACTTTTACAAGCCGACGGAGAAGAACCACGTGCTTGTCGGCTGAATGCTTAGGTGACAGCATGGTGACATGGACGCCGCGCCGCTTTCTCGCCCGGAGACGACGCTAGCTTTGGCCCGCGGCGTGAGCCGCGTATTGGGCGATCACGGCTTGGTTTCAATCCTCGAAGCGCCTCTGGCCAACGGTCGGCGGGCCGACATCATGGGTCTAGACGGGCGCGGCGAGATCTGGATCGTGGAGACCAAGTCCTGTCTGGAGGACTATGCCGTCGACGCCAAATGGCCCGAATACCTCGAGTACTGTGACCGCTTCTTCTTCGGAGTGACCGAGGCCTTTCCATTGGATGTGATACCCGAAGAGGTCGGCTTGATTGTCGCCGATGGCTTTGGCGGTGCGATTCTGCGCCATGCCCCAACCCGTCCGCTCGCCGGCGCGCGCCGCAAGGCCGTCACGTTGCTGTTCGCACGCCTCGCGGCGTTGCGCTTGTCCAGCCTATGAAGCCGGTGTTGCGGCGCAGACATCGCCCTGGGTAACCAGGGCAGCAGCGGCGTATTGATCGGGCATTGGCGCCAGTCGCCTGATCAGCGCTATGCCGCGCGCGCTTGGGCTGTGCACCACGCGTGGCGCGTCCACGGGCGCGGCGCGCCCGCGTTGCACCAACGTGATCGTCACCCCTTCGCGAACCTCGCGATCGTCGACGACGAAAAAATTGTCCGAGTTGTCGGCGTAAAGCGACAGCGACCAGTATTCGCTCCAGGGCTCGACATGGATCGTCACCGGCCCTCCGCTGAGATCGTAGGAACAGGCGGAGTAGGCGAAGTCGGGGGACGGGCGCACGATCTGACGCGACTCTGGCGTCACTCGGTCTGCGAGCCGCCAAGCGTTCGATCCCCCAGCGCCGATGCGCTCGATTGCCTTGTCCATCAACACGCGCGGAACGGCTCGCACCAGCGCCACATGTGCGATCGCACCGGCGATCAGCGCCGCCCACACGAAGCGCGCCGCGTTGAGGGGCTTCTCGCTCATGATCGCCCGGCGCAGGAAATCGTGGTGAGTGTAGGCAGGGTGTCGGCACTCGGTGAAAAATCGCGATGGGGGTTGTATACCCGCAAAGTCAGCGAAAAGCCGCGCCGCGCCTCACGCGACGACAGCCATTGCAGCGCGTCGCCTTTCACCGAGGAGATTCGCGCCCGCCACACGCCGTCCGCTCCGACGTGGATGCGCGACGCGTCGATGGAGTGCGCATGGTCGCCGTTCCGAGCGAGGAAGTCGTCGTCGGCGTAAAGCGTAATCGACCACCAACGCGCCTCCACCGAGCGTCCTGCGATCTCGTAGATGCAGCTCGCCTCAAGCGGCCGGCCGTTTTCGTCCTCTGTCAGAGTGAAATAGAGCGCCTCGCGCGCACTCAACGCCAGCAACCCTTCGCGGGCGATGATCGCACGCGTATACATGCCCGCGGCCTCCGCGCCGGCGGCACGACTATGGCTCCACGCGCCATAGTGTTCGGTGAAGGAGCCGGCGCCCAGATTGATCGCCGCCCAGCCAGATGCCGCGCCGAGCAAGAGCCCGACGACGATTGCCGCCGTCCACTTCAGTATTCGCGCGAACATCAATGCCCTCGCCAGCTAGTGTGGCGAATCTGAAATTCGACCGCCCGTGATGGAGGGCTTGGAGCGAATTTCAGATTCATTAGCCGCACTACAAATTCCTGTCTCTAGTGTCCCTTTTGGATCGGAAGTTCGCTCCCGTGATCGATCCAACGATCTGGCGAACTTCCGATCTGGGGACGCTAGGGCGCTAGCTGCGCCCGCCGACTTCCTGCGGTGTTTTGAGGTCGAGCGACAGCGCATGCAAGCCTTCGGCGAACTCCGCCCTTAAGGTTTGGTAAACCAGACGCTGCCGCGCCACACGCGCCAAACCGTCAAACCGCGTCGACACAATCCGCAGCGCGTAGTGGGTTTCCCCACCAGGGCGGGCGCCGGCATGGCCCGCATGCTTGCCGCTCTCGTCGCTCAGCGCAAAGTCAAGCGGTGCGAGTGCGTCGCGCAGTGCTTTTTCCATGCGTTCGGCGCGAGAAAGATTGGCTTTGGCGCTTGTCAATTCCTTGTCCGTTTAACTCTTGGCGCCCATACTGAGGCCCTAATGTCGAACGCCTTCGAGTATAGGCCAAAGTTTGTCGATATCCGCGTCAAGAAAACCGACGCGGACGCCAAATTTTATGGCCGCGAGGACCGCGACGCGCCGGCATGCGACCATGTAGGGTGCGCGCGTGTGGGCCGCCACCGCGCCCCCAAATCGAGGGACCACGCCGGTCAGTTTTGGCATTTCTGCCAGGATCACGCTGCCGACTACAATCGCCGCTGGGACTATTTCGCCGGCATGAGCGATGCGGAGTTGGCCGACCATCAGCGCCGCGAGGAAACCGGTCACCGTCCGACATGGACGTTCCGCAGCGGGCGCCTCGACCGCTTCTCAGCCGCGATGCGGGGGAGAGGCCGCCGCGCCGATCCGTTCAATCTGTTCTCCGCCGAGGAAACCACGCCGGCGCCCGCCCCACGCCGCCGTCTGACGCGACTCCAGACGCTCGCTCTAGAGACGCTGCACTTGGACGAGCGCGCGGGCGCGCCCGAAATCCGCGCCCGCTACGCCGAACTGGTCAAACGCTGGCACCCAGACTCCAATGGCGGCGACCGCAGCGCCGAGCAAAGCCTGCAGCGGGTGATCAAAGCCTATCAAACGCTGAAGGCGGGCGGCTTGGTCTGAGGTGAAGGCAAAACGCCGCTTTCCTCGCGATGCCGCACCGCGTTAAGCTCAGGATGATTTCGTTCCGGCCGAACCGAGATCGTCATTCGGGCGGCGTGATGCGCCGTCCGGAATTACGAAATTGGCGGCTCCGGGCAAAATCAACGTAGATACTTTAGTCCAGAGACCACATGACCGCCGCAGACGATCTCCTCGCCATGAAGCCCGACCGCCAGGTCTCCGCCCGAGACTTCGGCGTCGACAGCGACATGAAGATCCCAGCCTTCAAGACCAAAACCGAGTACGTGCCCGAGATCGACGAGGCCTATCGCTTCGATCCGCAGACGACGTTGGCCATCCTGGCGGGCTTCGCCCACAACCGCCGCGTCATGATCCAGGGCTATCACGGCACCGGCAAATCCACGCACGTGGAGCAGGTGGCGGCGCGGCT
>CAYRHK010000178.1:0-5481 GCA_964423825.1 uncultured Terricaulis sp.
TACAAGACCATCGCGCAAGTCGAGCCGCGCTTGTATGAGCGCACGCTCACCATGAACGGCGTCTCGAAGGCCTACGCAATGACCGGCTGGCGCATAGGCTATGCTGCCGGTCCGGAATGGCTGATCAAGGCGATGGCCAACGTAATGGGGCAAACAACATCGAATCCGTGCTCGATCTCGCAATGGGCGGCGGTCGAGGCGCTAACTGGGACCCAAGATTTCATTCCGAAAAACAAGAAGGTGTTCGAGGAGCGGCGCGACCTCGTGGTGTCGATGCTCAATCAGGCGCAAGGCTTGAAGTGTCCGACGCCGGAGGGCGCGTTTTACGTCTATCCATCGTGCGCAGGCCTCATCGGCAAGACCGCGCCGTCAGGCAAGGTGATCGACAGCGACGAGACCTTCGCGCTGGAATTGCTGGAGGCCGAAGCGGTCGCTGTCGTGCACGGCACGGCGTTCGGCCTGGGGCCTGCGTTCCGTATTTCGTACGCCACGTCGAATGCGTTACTGGAAGAGGCATGTGTGCGGATACAACGCTTCTGCGCGGGGTTGCGGTGACATACGGAACGACGCATGAGGGGCGCCGCCTTCCGGGCGGCGTGCCGGAGCGGGCGCCGGCGGCTCGCAGGCGCGCTCAGCCCTCCACCCCAAACGTCAGCCCCGCGCGCGCTTGCAGGCGCGCGACCAATGCGTCGCCCATCGCCGCGGCCGGCGTCCAGACGCCGCCGGGCGTGTCAGTCTTGGGCGTGTTGACGAGGCAGAGCGCGGCCTCTGACAGCATCTTCGATGTAGAGCCGTAGCCGGGGTCCATGTCACCCTTGACGCTTGCACGCAAGGACCGCCCGTCCGCAGTCTCGCCTATGTACAACACATCGTACATGCCGGTCTCGCGCTCGCGCTTTGACGGACCTTGCCCCGGCTTGGGCAAAAAGAAGCTCCTCAACAACGCCCGCGTGGGGCCAAACGACAGCATAGCCATCTGCGTGCGCGATTGCTTGAGTGCCGCGCGCGCGCGTTGCTCGCCCTTGGGTCCGTCGCCCATCAGCTGCATTTCATCGTAGATGAAGTCGCGCCCGTAGGCCCAGCCGCGCAGCGCATTCGAGCGATGCACATTTTTTGTGTTGATCGCCGCCATCACGAACGGCGCCGACCAGCCGATGCCTTCATCATGGACAACGTCAGCGCCGCTGGGCTGGCGCGTCTTCGGCGCGTCGCTCACCAGCGCGTAAGGATTGAGCATGGTCTTGACGATGCTGGGGTCTTTGCGCCCGGCCTCCAAGGTCGCCAGCATCGACGCTAGGGTGCCGCCCGAGAACGTCCCCTTCATCTTGCGCACACGCCCGCGCACCTTCGTGCAGGGCGCCCCAAAGCGCTTTTGCGCTTCCTGCTGCAGGAACCAAACGCCGCAATCGAAGGGGATGGAGTCGAAGCCGCACGAGAACACGATGCGGGCGCCGCCTTGCTTTGCCGCGGCATCGTACTTGGCGATCATCGCCGCCATCCATGCGGGTTCGCCGCAGAGGTCGACATAGTCCGTCCCGTTGCGCGCACACGCCGCCACCAGCGGTTCGCCATAGAGCTGATAGGGTCCGACCGTGGAGATCACCGCGCGCGTGCGCTTGAGCATGGCGTCGAGCGAAGCAGGATCGCGGGCGTTGGCGACAATCATCGGCAGATCGGCCGGCGCGCCAATCTCCGAGCGAATCACCCGAAGCTTCGCCTCGTCGCGCCCGGCGATTGCCCAGTTCACAGCGCCGCCGACGCCGTAGCTCTTGAACATGTGCTCAGCGACGAGCCGGCCCGTGTAGCCTGTGGCGCCATAAACAACGACGTGGAAATCCTGCAACACCGCCTCCGGTTCTTAACGGCGCTTACCAAGCATTAACCGCTGTTAGCGTTAATGCCCCGAGCGTTTCCAGCGTGCAATGGCCGTCGGATTGTCCCTGCGGCGACCTGGATCATGCGTGGTTCTGAAGGGGATAGTTAGATGAAAAAGTCAGTGTTTTGGGGCGCTGCCGCCGCTCTTGCGTTGATCACGCCTGGCGTCGCCAGCGCCGAGATGAACGGCTACGCCGGCGTCCAATACGGTTGGCTCGACGATGCCGACGACAATACCAAGGAAGCGGCCAGTGCGTGGTTCGGCGGGTTCACCACTGATCTCTACGGCAACTGGGACTTCCAGTTCGACGCCAACGCGTCCGACATGGACCATGGCGGCCACACCCATGCTTGGGGCTCGGCGCAAGGCCATGCGTTCCTGCGCAATGACCGCCACGCCTTCGGCGTTTTCGCTTCGCAGCTGAACATCGACAGCGACAACTTCTATGGCTTGGGCGTCGAAGGCGCGATGTACTGGGATCGCTTCACGCTGAGCGGTCAAGCGGGCTGGGCGCAAGCGACCTATGACAACCCAGACGACATCACCAATTTCGGCGGGCAAGGCACGTTCTTCGTGAACGACAACTTCACCGTTGGCGCCGAACTCGGCTGGACCGATTCGGAGTGGGAAGGCGAAGAATCCTTCACCTACGGCTTGAACTCCGAATTCCAGTTCACCGGGTCGCCGTTCAGCGCTTCGCTGAGCTGGGTGCACGCCGATTCCGATTATGACGGCGGCGGCAGCCACGAAGTCGACGCCATCACGATTGGCGGGCGCTTGAACTTCAACACTAGCGACCTGCGTGACCGCGATCGCAACGGCGCGAGCTTCGTGGGCCTCGCCAATGCGGTGCGCGACAGCATCCTGATGTGGTAATTTGCACTGAGAAGGTGCAGGAAGGCCGCTCCGAAAGGGGCGGCCTTTTTGCTTTGCTTGAGCGGTGCGCCTAGGTTCGCCGCAAGAAAATGCCGCTTGTCGCCGTCGCCGCCGCGCTTGCCTCAGCGCTGATCCACGCCAGTTGGAACGCGGCGCTGAAGGGCGGACCGGATACGGATCGGCTGTTCGACGCCTTCTGCATTGCCTTGGGCAGCGTTTTGGTTTGGGGGGTGGTCGCGCTGATATGGGGCATGCCGCCGGACGCTGCGTGGCCCTATATCGCGGCATCGACGGCGGTGCATCTCATCTATTGGTTCGCGCTGTTTCGCGGTTATGGCGCCGGCGACATGAGCCACGTCTATACGTTGGCGCGGGGCTCGGCGCCGCTGCTGGTGGCGCTTGGAGCGGCGGTGACAGTGCAGGAAATCCCGCCGCCGTTGAAGCTGGCGGGCATCGCGCTGGTGTCGCTTGGCGTGCTCGGCGTCGGCGCAAGCCCCGGGGCGCCGCTGCGCGCCACCTTGTGGGCGCTGACCACTGGGGTCAGCATCGCCGCGTACTCGCTGATCGAGGCGCTCGGCGCACGCGCCAGCGGCGATGCGCTTGTTTACGTTGCGTGGCGCACCGGCGTCACCGGCGTGGCGATGGCGGCGTTCGTGTTGTGGCGGCGTGGGGCGGGCACGCTGACTGCGCGTCCGGCCGATTTTATCCGCGGCGTCGGCATCGGCGTCGCCAGCTTCCTGGGCTTCGTGCTTGTGGTTTGGGCGCAGACCATCGCACCAATCGCTGCGGTGACAGCGCTGCGTGAAACCTCGGTCGTTTTCGGCGCCTTCATCGCGTTCCTTTTCTTGCGCGAGCGTTTGGACCTGCGCCGCTGGATTGGCGCGGCGATCGTGGCCGTTGGCGCTGGCCTCATCGGCTTTGGATGAGTAGGCTTGAGCGCAATGCCTGACCTCCAGATCATTCGCATCGAAGACGCCAAAGCCATCGTGCGCGTCGGTGTGCCAGACCCTGAACGCGCGCGCCCGCAGGAGGTGCGCATCTCGGTGGCGTTGGCGCTGGGCGAACCTGCGGATTTTCTCCGCGATGACCGGATAGGTGCGACCGTCGACTATGATCGCATTATTGCATTCATTCGCGACGATCCTGGCGAACCGGCGCATCTGATCGAGACGCTCGCCGATCGCGTCGCGCGCCATTGCCTCGGGCTCTCGCCGCGCGCGCGCTGGGTGGAGGTGAGCGTGAAGAAGCCCTCCGTACTCTCCGGGGATGGGATGGTGGCGGTGACGATACGGAGGGAGGCATGAGTTGGGCGCTGATCACCGGCGCTGGCCAACGGCTGGGGCGCGCGGTGGCGGTGGAGTTGGCGCGCGCGGGATGGGGCGTCGTCATCCACTATCGCCGCTCGGCGGCGGAAGCTGAACAGGTTGCGCAGGATGCGCGCGCGCTCGGCGCGTCCGCGGTGACCGTGGGCGCCGACCTCGTGGAGGCTGCCGAGCGCCACGCACTGATCAGCAGGGCCATCGAGGCCGCTGGCGCGCCGCAAAGCGCTCTGGTGAACTGCGCCGCGATGTTCGAACACGACACCATCGATAGCTTCGATCAGGCGACGTTCGAGCGCCATATGGCGCTCAACGCCTTCACGCCCGCGCTGCTCGCGCGCGAATTCGCGGAAGCGCTGCCGGAAGACGCGCGCGGGTGCGTGGTGAATTTTCTCGATTTCAAACTGGCCAACCCCTATGCCGACCACTTCTCCTACACGCTGTCGAAATACGCCTTGGCCGGCGCAACTGAATTGCTGGCGCGTGCGCTCGCGCCGCGCGTGCGGGTCAACGCCGTGGCGCCGGGCTATGTGCTAGCGGCGCCAGGTCAATCGGAAGCGGACTTTCAGCGCTTGCATGCCGATACGCCGCTGAAGATGGGTCCGTCACCCGGTCACGTCGCACATGCTGTGCGGTTCCTTTTGGAGAATGACGTGGTCACGGGGCAGACGCTCTATGTCGATGCCGGCCGGCGCTTCGTCAGCCACGACCGCGACATGGCGTTCATGTGAGCGCTCAGAACGAACAGCTCGCCTGGTTTCGTTACACCAGCGTCACCAGCGCGTGCCGACCGTCACAGCGTCATGGCTAAAGCGACCCTAAGTTGGTCAGCGTCGGCTCGATCCCGAGTTGGCTTAGGAAGGAGACAGTCATGACGAAGCTCTACGCCATCTTCGCGGCGTTGGTTGTGTTCGTTCCCATCGCGCAGGCGACTTTGGCGCGTGCGACTTTGTTCGTTGCGTAAGGCGGTCCTGAGCGTCCGCCGGAAGTGACTACCAAAGAGGAACCAAGATGTGTGACCATCTGCCGAAGGGCGTCGGTCCCCGAAACGGGCCGGCGCCCTTTTTCAACACTCAGCGTGTTCTTGATATGTTCTTATTGCTGGGCTAGCCTGTCGAGGTGTCCATCGATCCCCTCCACGGCCGCGGCGCGCGCAGCAACGAGAGCGGCCGCTACGAGGCCTACGCGCGCGAAGCGTTCGACGACGGTTGGGCCGGGGACGAAGTCACCCGCATCGAAACCATCGTCACGCCCGAGTTGGCGAAGTCGATCATCCAGACCAACCAGAGCCCCGACATTTCCTTCGATCAGTCGATCAATCCCTATCGCGGGTGCGAGCACGGCTGCATCTATTGCTATGCGCGCCCCAACCACGCTTATGTCGGCCTCTCGCCCGGGCTGGATTTCGAG
>CAYRHK010000179.1:0-5469 GCA_964423825.1 uncultured Terricaulis sp.
TGGGGCGCGTGATCGATTGCTTCGGCCAACCGGTGGACGGCGCGGGGCCGCTGCCGCAGGGCGTGAGTCCGCGTCTTGTACGCGGCGCCCCGCCATCCGCGCATGATCGTGCACGCGTTGGCGAGCGCCTCGATGTCGGCGTTCGTGCGCTCAATATCTTTGCAGCGCTCTGTCGCGGACAGCGCATGGGCGTGTTCGCAGGGAGCGGCGTCGGAAAGTCGGTGCTGATGTCGATGCTGGCGCGCGGCGCCGACGCTGACGTCATCGTCATCGGCCTAGTCGGCGAACGCGGCCGCGAGGTGAAGGAGTTTTTGGAAGATACGCTAGGTGAGGAGGGGCGCGCGCGTTCCGTCGTCGTTGTCGCCACTTCAGATGAGAGCGCTGCGCGCCGACGATTGGCGCCGCACATGGCGTGCGCGGTGGCGGAGCATTTCCGCGACGAGGGCAAAGACGTGCTGCTCTTGGTCGACAGCGTGACGCGCCTCGCGATGGCGCAGCGCGAGATCGGCTTGTCCGTCGGCGAGCCGCCGACCACCAAAGGCTATACCCCTTCAGTGTTCGCCGAGTTGCCGAAATTGCTGGAGCGCGCGGGTCCCGGGCGCGAAGGCGAGGGCGGTTCGATCACGGCGCTGTTCACGGTGCTGGTCGACGGCGACGATCACAACGAACCCATCGCCGATGCAGTGCGCGGCATTTTGGACGGCCACATCGTGATGGAGCGCGCGATCGCCGAACGCGGGCGCTATCCGGCGATCAATGTGTTGAAGTCGATCTCGCGTCTAATGCCGATGTGCCATGCAGACGACGAGAACAAGCTTGTGGCGCGCGCCCGCGCGGCGCTGAGCTTGTATGGTGAGATGGAGGAACTCATCCGCATCGGCGCCTACAAGCCCGGCGCCGACGTCGAGGTCGATTACGCGGTGCGGGTGCGCCCGGCGCTCGAAGCAGTGCTGACGCAGGCGCGCGAGGAGCGCTCGAGTTTCGAGGAGAGCTTCGCGATGCTTGAAGGAGCGTTGGATTGAAAGCCTTTCGCACTCTTTTGAAGCTTGCCGAACGCGAACTGGAAACGCTGCGCCGCGCGCTGGCGCAGCAGATAACGCGGCTCACCGCGATCGAGGATCGCATCGCCGGACACGCGCAAACCCTCGCGCAAGAGCAAAAGCGCGCGATGCAGGACTACGAGTCGATGCGCGCCTATAGCGGCTTCGCCGCTCTAGCCGCCCAGCAGCGCGCGGCGCTGGAAAGCGAGAAAGCGGTGGTCGAGGCCGAGATCGAGCGATTGCGCGAGTTGATCTCGGCAGCCCACGTCGAGGCGCGCAAGTTCGAGCGGCTGATCGAGTTGGAAGAAGCCCGCGCACGCACCGCGCAGGCCAAGCGCGAAGACGCAGCGCTCGATGAGTTTGCCACCATGCGCGCGGCCCGCACCAAGCCGGTGTAGACGTCAATCGCAGATGAAATCGCTGTGTCCGGTTGCGCGGCACTGTGGCGGGAAGCCGTGCGCGCGCCAGTAGCTGTCAATGCGCATGGCGCGGACGAACGACCTGAACGCATCCGAATGCCTGAACTCGGGGAATTCCGGATACCAGAGTCCAAAATTGGAGCCCTGGCCGGTCCACAATAAGTCGTAGGCGCCGAACTCCAGGATCAGCGGATAGATGTCGCGGCGAAAGCGAACTTGCTCCGCCCAGAGGCGGAACACCGGCAGGGCGGCGCGGCGGTCTCGTACCGGATCGCGCAGCGCCTGGAACGCCTCCTCGGGAAACAGCGCATCGCTTTCGACGGCGGCGACCATCGCGCGCGCGTCGGCGACGCGACCCCGCTGCAGCATCGCGAGCACCAAAGTGGTGTCGTCATAGTGTGCGCCGCGCGCGATGTGGCGCTCGTACTCGGCGATGGCGGCGTCGGTGTCGCCGCGCATGTGACGCACCCAGATCAGATGTTCGCGGCAGCGGTCGTAAGCCGGGTCAATCTCGAGGCAGCGCTCGAGCAGACCCTGCGCGCGCTCGAGATAGCCGAGCTTATGCATTTCCGTTCCGAGCCAGAGCAAAGCCGTCGTATTGTTGCGGTCCAGTTCGAGCGCGCGCTCAAGGTCGGCGATGGCAGCCTCCCAATCGTAGGGGGGCTCGACGTTGCCCATGACGCCGCGCACCGCGTGGGCGAGCGAAAGGTTGGGATCAAGACGCAGCGCAATGGCTACCGCCTCGCGCGCCTGCGGCGTGACGCGCCCGCCGTCGGCCGCGAAAGTGGCGGCAGCCAAGAGTTCCCAGGCGCGCGCGAACTCGGGATCAGCCTCGACCGCGGCGCGCGCGAGCCCTACAGCGCGCGGCAGGTCGCTGCGCGCGATGAAAAGTTCGCGGGCGCGCAGGTAGCTTTCGTAGGCAGCCAGATTTTCCGTGCCGGCGGTGTTCGATGCCGCCGCGCCCAGCGCGCCGCCGAGTTCGGGCTGCAGTTCGGTGACTACGCTGCGAGCAATCTCGTCTTGAATGGCGAACAGATTGCCGACGCTTAGCGCGCGCTCATAACTGCGCGTCCAATGCGTGCGATCGGTGGCGGCGTCGATGAGACGCACGCGAACGCGCACCTCATCGCCGACGATGCGCACCGATCCTTCAAGCAGATGGCGCACCCCGAGTTGGCGGGCAATCTCGGTCGCTGAAGCGTCGCTGTCGCGGTGGGCGAACGACGAGGTGCGGGATGCGACGGTCAGGCCATCGACATCCATCAACAGGTCGAGGATTTCCTCGGCGAGGCCGTCGGAAAAGTGCGCTCGATCATCTTGGCCCGACAGGTCTTCGAAGGGCAGGACGGCCACGCTTGCCTCGGGGATGTCGGCGAAGGCGGCGACCTGGGTGCGCGTGGCGTTTGACGAGGTGATCGCGGTAAGCGCAACGATCGCCAACAGGAAAATGACCGCGAGCACAATCGGCACCGGGATTGTGGCGGCAGGCAGCGCCCGCGCCCGGGCCGCATCCGAGCTGTCGACGGCCTGGGTGCGCTCGGGCTCGTTGACCGTCCTGAGGAACCGATAACCGCGGCCGTGCGCCGTGCCAATGAAGGTTGGCGCGCGGGCGTCGTCGCCAAGCGCGCGGCGCAGTTCCCGCATCGCCGTGGTCAATACCGCCTCGGTGACGAAGCGGCCTTCCCATACGGCCTCGATCAGGTCTTCTTTTGTGACCAGGCGCTGCGGCGTGCGCATCAGCGTGACAAGCAATGCGAACGCCTTGGGGCCTAGCTCTAGCGGACGCCCATCAAGCGTCGCGCTCTGGTCGTCGACATCGACGACCAGAGGCGGCGCGCGCAGGACGTTGGGCTCGCTCATCGGCGCTCCGTTAGCATGGCGGCGTGGTCTGGACAGCTCATAACTCCCTCAGAACTCCCTCAGAGGGCGTGAGGCGCCGGTCACAGCGAAAAAAAGTCGAGCAGTCGCAATGCATTGTTTGGCTCAGAACCGCTCAGCGCGATTTCAGGACCAAAACCGTGTCCTTGCGCTTGGGTGTTCGCGGACGAGCCAACGCAAGCCTCCCCATCCGGCGGGGCCTCGTCCGGAGACTGTGACATGCAGGGAATGATGACCCGGTTCATCGGTGCGGCGACGGCATGCGCAACGGTAGCGATCGCGGTGCTGACCCATCCCGCGCCGGCGCTGGCGGCGGAGTCGGAGGCGCGTTTCACTTTCGCTTATCTGCTGGGTGAGACGCAGACGCCGGAGGGCGACCGCGCGCTGGCGGAACGGTTGCGGCGTGAGGCGCGGCGGTTCTGTGCCGCGAACGAGGTCTCGCCGGTCGTGCAAATCGGCTGCCGGCGCAACCTGGTGCGAGCGGTCGAGGGCGCGATCGCCGCGCGCTCGGCGGCAGCGACTGCGCCACTGAGCTGATCGAGGACCCGAAGCGCTGTGGCGCCTCCCACGCACGGCCGCTTCATGCGGCTGGCCGGTCGGCCAGCCGCATGCCTCTTGGTTTGAGCGTCCTCAATGCACATGGTTCAAGCTTCTCTCTGCTGACGATGTCGCTTTGGGAGGGCGTGGCCATGGAGCAGGGGCTCAACCGGCTTCCTACAATAAATCGCGTCGGCTTGACCGCGCCGTTCCGCTGGCTTGGTCAGGGGTTCTCCGACCTGCAAAAGGCATTGGCGCCTGCGCTGCTCTACGGCGTTGTGGTTGCCGGAGTCAGTTCCTGGATTTCGTATGCGCTGGTGGCCTCCAACCTGGCGTTCTGGGTTCTGACGTTATCGTGCGGTTTCGTCTTCATCGCGCCGATGTTGGCGATGGGGCTCTATGAGGCTGGGCGGCTGATCGAGGCGGGTGAGACGCCGACGCTTCAACGCGTGCTGTTCGTGCGCCGGGCGATGCGTTCGGATGTCGCCTATCTCGGTCTCGCTTTGCTGTTGATCTATTTTTTGTGGGGTCGCTTCGCGCAGCTGGTCTACGGCCTATCCACCTACACGCTGCACACGAGCGTCGAGGATTTCGCAGACTTCGCACTGACCACCGGCGAAGGCCATGCCATGCTGATCGCCGGCACGCTTGTTGGCGGCGTGTTTGCGTTCGCGACGTTCGCGATGGTGGTGGTGTCGGCGCCGATGTTGCTCGATCGGCGCGCGAATGTGTTCGTGGCGACGATCACCAGCGTCGGCGCGGTGGCGAAGAATTTCGCGCCGCTGCTTTTGTGGGCGCTCATCATCACCGCACTGCTGATCGTGTCGGCTGCAACCTGGTTCACCGCACTTGTCGTGGTGTTCCCGTGGCTCGGGCTCGCCAGCTGGCGGGCCTATCGCGACCTGGTCGCAATGCCCGCTTAGCTCACGTCAGAGAACTTTGGCGCGTAGAGGCCGACGTCGGAGCGCGCGTGCGCGCTTGTTTTTGTGGCGCGGATATCGTTGATCATGGCGAGCGCCGAACGCTGCGGCGTCGGCAATGCTGCGGCGCTGGCCTTCAGTGGCGTGACGCGATCTCCCCAGCGCACGAGATGCGCGCAGACCGTAAGGCCGGCGCCGAAGGCTGGCATCAGAATGCGCGCGCCCGGCGTGACGCGGCCTTCCTCCAGCGCTTCTGCAAGCGCCACCGGCACGGTGGCGGCGCTCATATTGCCGTAGCGCTGAACGGTGAGCATGACCTTGTCCATTGGCAGGCCGCACTTGGTCACCACTGCTTCGATGATGCGCAGGTTTGCTTGGTGCGGCACCACGAGGTCGATGTCGTCGGCGGTCATGCCGCATTTCGCCAGCACGGCGGCGCTGGCCTGCGCCATGCCGTTGACGGCGCGCTTGAAGATCTCCTGGCCGTCGAAATCCCAGGCGGTGTCGCCGAAGGTGACCCCATGATTGACATAAGCCGTGCCCATGCCGCGCACGCGCAACGTTTGGCGCGCTTCGGCGATGCAGCCGAGCTGCTCGCCGAGCAGGCCTTCCTCTTTGTCGCTGGCTTGCAGCACAACGGCGGCGCAGCCGTCGCCGAACAGCACCGCGACGTTG
>CAYRHK010000180.1:0-5466 GCA_964423825.1 uncultured Terricaulis sp.
CGCGCTCAAACCGCATCGCCTGCACTGGTTCGACATTGGTACCGATCAGCCTCCATGCGGGCGATGGGAGGAGTGTAGTACAGGATCGAGGCGGGTCGGATTGCCGGCGATCTATCCCCGCGTTTTCGACGCTGCGCCAAACCGCCCGTGCCCCCCGCGTCAGGCGGGCGCCGGCGGCTTCGGCGCCCGTGGGCAAGCGATAGCGCTTGGCTTGCTCGGCCATGGCCCGCCCTTCCGCTAAGCACGCCGGCATCCGCGACGCCACCGAAACGCCATCTTGGCGACTCATTGGTCGCCCGCGAGGGATATGGGGAGATCACATGCGCATGATGGTTGGCGGCCTTGCCGCCCTGTTTGCGGCGCTCGCCGTTGCCACGCCCGCCGCCGCTGAATCCATCGACTGCCCGCTCCCAAGCGTGCGTCGCAGCGTCACCACCACATTGCCAAGCGGCTGGTTCTCAACCCCGGTGGAGAGCCGGCTCACCGAGGCGCGTATCGACATGATCGGCGCTCAGGCGCACATGGCCTGCGTCTATGGCGAAGCCGCGCGCGTGATGCGCGAAGTGCCTTCGGGGCAGACATGCACGCCGCGCTCTGGCGGCTTCGAGTGCAGCGCCTCGGGCGGAGCAGCGCCCGCGCCAGCCTCCGAGGCGCATTCCAGCGGCGTCTTCAATGTGCGCGGCACCTGGCATTTCGATCTCGACGCTGGCGCTGAAAGCGCACGGGCGGGCGCGGAGTTCTGGTACGAAGTGATCCGCGACGGCGAAACCTACCTGACGCCGCGCAACGGCGCCCGTTATGCCGTGCGCAGCATGAGCGAGCCTGGCTACGCCGGCTGCACGGCAGCGACTTACGTCGAGGCACGGTTGCGCATCGAATCGATCCCCGGCCGCGCCTGGATTTGCGTGCGCACCAGCGAGGGGCGTATCGGAGAATTCCGCATCGACGGGGTCGACCGCTTCTCCAGCCCCCGCAGCATGACGATCACCCATACGATTTGGCGATGACCCAACAAAAACGCCACGGCCTCTACAGCCGTGGCGTCTTCGTTGAGCTCTTGGCGAGCCGTTTACATCGCCGCCAACCGCATCATGCGACGCAGTTCGTCGGGCTCGCCCGACGCGCGGCGGCGCTTGGACTGGCTGGGCTGATACGCCAAGCGGGCGTGGTCAGCACAATAAGGTCCGTTGCCGGCGCCGCGGCCGCAAAACGCGAAGTCCGCATCCGTCGGATCGCCGATCGGGAATTTGCACATGCTTTCATTGAGCGTGAGCACCGTGGCGGCCTTGCCGTCTTGCAGCTTCAGCGGCTCAAGCGCCGGGATCACCACGGAGAATGTCGGCGCGGCGGTACGAAGCCGCGGCGCCGACGGGCCAATCACCCGCGGGCGAGCGACCCGAACCGGGCGCTTCGCCGGACGCGACGGCGTCGCTCTGCCGGCGAGCCCCAACCGGTGCACTTTTCCGATCACGGCGTTGCGGGTCACCCCGCCCAATTGTTTTGCGATTTGACTTGCGGACAGACCTTCCGCCCACAACTTGCGTAAGATCGCGACGCGATCATCGTTCCAACCCATGTTCAGCCCCTTTGCCCATGGCCCGAAATCTCTTCCGGGTACGGATACACTCGCGCAAGCGGCGAGTAAGTCAATATGTAGGCTCGCATTAGCTGGGGATATACTAGATGATGTGTTTACCAACCGTTACTCAGTGGGTTATCCACAGTCAATCCTCAGAGTTTTTCGAGGTCAACAGCGGCAGAATCCCTCACGAATCGGGCGCTTAGCGCGTTATCCTTTGCTTAACCAACGCCTCTAATCGTTAAGAATATATGAAAGGCCTGTTCTCGTTATGGACACTCAGACCGTCTCCGAGCCACTGACGGCGCGCCACTATGGCGCGGTCAATTGGTTGGGCCTTCAGACGCTCATCACCCGAGAGATACAGCGATTCCTCAAGGTGGGAGCGCAGACCGTGTTCGCCCCACTCATCCAAACGCTTCTCTTCATGATGGTGTTTGGCCTCATCATGCGCGAAGGCCTCTGGCCGGGATCGAACCGCGCCTATGCCGACGGCTTGGCGGCGGGCCTGGTGATGATGTCGATCCTTTCGAACGCGTTCCAAAACTCCTCGTCGTCGATGGTGATCGCGAAAGTACAAGGCAACGCGGTCGACTTCCTGATGCCGCCCTTGAGCGCGCTCGAGTTGACCATCGCGTTTATCGTCGGCGCCGCCGCGCGCGGCCTGTTGGTGGGCCTGGCCTCCCTCGTCGCTGTCGCATGGCTCGCGAACATTATGCCCGCGCATCCGCTGATCGCTTTGTACTATGCGCTCTGCGCTTCGGTGATCTTCGGCGCCATTGGTTTGCTGGGAGGGGTGTGGGCCGACAAGTTCGACCACCTCGCGGCCGTGACCAATTTCATCATCGTGCCGCTGACATTTCTGTCCGGTACGTTCTACTCCACCAGCGTGCTGCCCGAGCCGCTGCGCACCATATCGCACTACAATCCGGTGTTCTCGCTGATTGACGGCTTCCGCTACGGCTTCGTCGGCGCCGCCGACGCGCCGCTCGCCATCGGCGCACTAATCTCGGGAAGTTTGGCGATCGCACTTTCAGTGGCATGCTGGGCGATGATCAAGAGCGGGTGGAGGCTGAGGAGCTGATCCTCATCCACATGAAAGCGCTTCTGCTCCACCACCCTTACACCTATCCGCGCTTCGAGCAGGACTTCGTCGATCGCATCGCCGAGTTGCCTGAATTCGATGTCGCGCCCGCCGACTTGAGCGCGCTCGATTCTGGTATCCTCGCTGGCGCCGAGCGCGCGATCGAACTCTCTCGCTACGACGCCGTCGTCGTGTTCGTCGCCTTCAAGCGTTTGCGCGCCGCGCCAACCTTGGCTTGGGACGGTTTCACCGGGCTCCGGGCGCTGATGGATCACGACATCATCCAGAACTTCAGCGACATCTTCGATCCAATCTTGCTAGGCGCCTGGCCTCCCGTCTTTCGCCGGCACCGCTTTGACCGCATCGTCACATCGGGGCGCGCTGTGCAACATCGGCTCCAAAGCGAGGGCATCGCCGCCGACTGGGTCGCAAAGGCCTTCGAGCCGACGCGCTTTGCAGATAGCAAAGCGCCGCGCGAAGGCGTCGTTACGTATGGCAGCGCTTATCTGTGCCGCCAACTTGCAGAGCGCGCGATCACCGACTCAGGACTGCCGCTGACGCGCCTTCCCATGACCTCGTACTTGCAGTTGGGCATGCTGCTGAACCATTTTCTCGGTTGCATGGCGATATCTTCGGACATCGATCTGCCTCTAGCTGAACGCGAGAACCTCCGACACGCTGTCGCGCGCGACATTCCCATCAAGCCCGGCCTCGAGCCCATGGCCAAGTTCTTCGAAGGCGCCGGCGCCGGCTGCTGCCCGGTAATTGACGCGATGGACGACCTCCACGCGCTCGGCTTCCGCGACAGGGAAACCGCCCTGACCTTCTCCACGCACGCCGAACTCATAGAAAAGCTGAAGGCCGCACTCGCGGCGCCGGACGAAATGCGAGCCATCGGCGCCGCCGCCTGCAAGCTGGCGCATGCCGAACACACCTGGGCTCACCGCGCACGCGCTCTGCGCGAAGCGCTGCGCCGCCGCCTCTAAACCGGCGGCGCGTCGATCTGGCGACGCAGACTCCGCATCACTTCGCCCTTGCTGCGACAAGCCTCAAGATGGGCGCGGAACGTGGGTTGCGTCAGCATGAACGAGAGTCTGTGCCGGCGCACTTCGGAGCTACGAGCAAGGACACGATTGCGCAACGCCGCAAGGTGAGCATCGAGCCGGAAAACAGACAAGTCGAATATCTCTCCCAGGCGCGCGGTCTCATGCGCAGCAACGCCATAGCCCTCCAAGATCGCGCTGACGAGCGCCTCGGGTTCGAGGCGGCGTCGGTGGGGGCGGCCGGAGAAATTGAAATGCCGGTTCTGCTCGAAGTTCGCGCGCCTCAACCAACCCTCGCCGCCAAAGTGATCGTACATGAAAGCGGGCTTGCCCATGGCAATGGCGTAACAGATCGTCTTCCCAATGGAGACGAGAGCGTCCACGGACTCTAGATCCACCGGCTGCACCAAGCCCATTTCATGGCCCATGCCGATGCGGCGAACGCTCACGCCGCGCTCCGCCAACAGCGCGGCGCAAACATCCAGCTCGGGCGGCGGATGATTAGAAACAAATAGCATCGATCTCAGCGGCGGCGCCGTCTCGGCGCCTCCCATGCGCCAAAACTCCCGCGGCGCCGCATTATGGAACACATGGATCGCGGACCGCTCGATGGCGCCCTGGTTGGCTGCCGCCACTGCATCGGCAGTTTCCGCCGAATTGGCGAACACCTCGGCCGATAGCGCCCGCGCCAACACGCCGTTTACATGTTCGTATGGCTCGAACGGCGAAAGTGAGACGCAGACGATATGCGGCACGCCCTCACGGCTCGCGCGTTCGAAGGTGGCGATGGGCAGCAAGCTCAACAGATCATGTTGGCACCAGACCAGATCGTACGCAGCCAAGTCGATGCCGGCGACATCGTCGGTCAATCTGATGTTGGAGACGTGATCGCACATGGGCGCCCCGATCACGTTCGCCGCAAGCGTGACCTCCTCTCCGAACGCCGCGAATCCAAGCGCAGTCTGCAACGCCACGATCTCCGACCCGGCGAACCACTTGAGATGATTGGTCATGACCAGAACGCGCAAACGAGGAGCGCCGTGATCCGCGCTCACGATGGCTCCACGCGCGGCATCCAAAGGCCCCCATCCTCTCGGTGGAGCGGCTCGTACGAGCGGCCCGCGGGAATTTCCTCGAACGCAGCGCCGCTCTCGTCTGTAAGATAATCGTAGCCCAACACCTGCATGCGCCTCTCAGGGTCCAGAAAATTGTAGAGCGCAGCGCGCGCTTCGCGCCGCGGCCGGGTTATCATCTTCAAGTGGTACAGATTGAAGTCGGTGTCCTTCAGGTGATGGTCGGGAACGAAGTAGCTCCAGGGAAGATGCAGTTGATCGCGCGGCTCGACCAGTCCGTGCCGGAGCGGCAACAGGCGCGCCTGACGCTTTTGCCCCCACACCCCATCGACCCGATAATGCTGTTCGCCATACATTTCACGCAGCGCGAATGTGTAGCAGCAGGCGCCCTCGTCGGCGGCAAGCGCTCGGATGGAGGCCGCCAAAAGCGATTCGAATCGCTCGTCCGGATCGATCGCGAGCGCCCAGTGGGCACCGATGCCGCGCGCAGCTTCCAAAAGCAGGCGCCTGCGGCGCACTTCGTTGCTGAAAATGCCTTCGCCTTCGCGATCATCGTAACAAACCCACCCATCGACCAGCGGCTCGATATTCGCCAGCATCGCCGGCACCAGATGCGCGTCGTATCGAAACGAGAACACCGCGACGATCTGAGGCGTGTCGCAGCCAGCTTTGATCTTCTTGAAGTCC
>CAYRHK010000181.1:0-5463 GCA_964423825.1 uncultured Terricaulis sp.
GTCATCGTCGACGATGTGCCGATGGGCGTTAGCCCTGCCGAAGCACTAAGCCTCATCAGGCTTGTCATGCTGGTCAACGACGTCAGCCTTCGCAACCTCATCCCCGGCGAGCTCGAAAAGGGATTCGGCTTTTTCCAGTCCAAGCCCTCGTCGGCGTTCTCTCCCTGCGCGGTGACCCCCGACGCGCTGGGCGCGTGGTGGCGCGACGGCAAACTGCATCTGCCCATGCACGTCGCGCTTAACGGCAAACCATTCGGCAAGGCCGATGCCGGTACCGACATGACCTTCGACTTCGGCCAGCTCATCGCCCATGCAGCAAAGACGCGCGACCTCTGCGCCGGAACAATAATCGGATCGGGCACGGTGTCCAATCGCGGCGCCGACGGCGGGCCTGGCAAGCCGATCGCTGAAGGCGGCCTCGGTTACTCGTGCATTGCTGAGCAGCGCATGATCGAAACCATAAGCACCGGCAAGCCGGTCACGCCGTTCCTCAAAGCTGGCGACCGCGTCGAGATCGAAATGCGCGACGAGCGCGGCCACTCCATCTTCGGCCGCATCGACCAAGACGTGACCGTTCCCCGTTAAGGACGATTGCGCCACTTCGGCGCTTGTCGCAGTCAGGGCGCGCAGCTTACGCTTCACCCGCGAAATCGTAGGCGGGCGGGACGTCTTCAATCATGGAACGCATCTGGTCGATCCAGTACCTACGGGCGCTTGCGGCACTGGGCGTCGTGGTCTTTCACGCGCTTGAATCCAGCCCGCACCGCTTTGTGATCGGGCAGGCTGGCGTCGACGTGTTCTTCGTGATCAGCGGCTTCATCATGGCGTCGCTGATGCTCGGGCGCGAGAGCGAGCCGCTAACATTTGGGTGGCGTCGGCTCGTACGCATCGTGCCGCTCTATTGGGCGACAACATTCGCGGCGCTCGCGATCGCCTTGATCAGGCCCGACTTCTTCTACCGCTTGGACGCTAGCCTGGAGAACGCCGCGCTCTCGTTGCTGTTCGTCCCGCATGCGAGCGCTACCGGCGGCGTGACCCCGGTGCTCTGGCAAGGTTGGACGCTCGAATACGAGATGTTCTTTTACTTGCTTTGCACCCTGGCGCTGTTTCTGCCGTCGCGCCGATTGATCGCGCTTGGCGTTGTATTGACGGTGCTCGTCGTCGTCGGAATTGCCGCGCGACCAGCAGAACCGATCGCTCTGGCATACACCAATCCCTTGCTGCTGGAGTTCGGCGCCGGCGTGTTGCTTGCGCTGGCGTGGCGGCGGCGTTGGCTCAACGCGCTTTGGCTCGGAGCTGCCGCTCTCGTTGCGGGCGTCGGCGCCTACGCGTTGCAGCAGGCGGGGCTGGCGCCCGTGACCGGCGTACGCATCATCGATTGGGGCGTGCCCGCACTTTTCATTGTCGCCGGGGCTTTGGCCCTGGAGGGGGCAGGCCGCATGCCGCAGTCGCGCTTCGGGCTTTTGGTCGGCGACGCTTCGTATTCGCTCTACCTCACCCACGGTTTCGTGGTGAGCGGGTTCCTGTGGTTCTTCCCGGAGACCCCGTTGCCGCTGCGTGTTCTCGCTTGCGCTGTCGGCGCCGTCGCGGTCGCCATCGCGACGTTCTTGTTTTTTGAGAAGCCGGTGACGGGGCTACTCAAGCGAGGCGCCTCCCCCTCCCCTAGAGGGGGAGGGGGCCAGGGGGTGGGGTGAAACACGCCAGCCCTCGGTCAATTCAAGCACGAAACGCAGCTATGTTGTACAAAACCATCACCCCCACCCCTGCCCCCCTCTAGGGGGAGGGGAGGCTGCGCTAACTGGTCGGGGAAACTTGTCTAGCTATGCGCGAAGATGTCCACCTCTTCCCAGCCGGCGAGGTCGAGCGCGGCGCGGGTCGGGAGAAAATCGAAACACGACTGTGCGATCTCGGCGCGGCCCTCGCGCGCCAACATCGCGTCCAGCTTTTCCTTCAAGGCATGCAGGTGCAGCACATCCGAGGCGGCGTAGGCGAGCTGCGCGTCGCTTAGCTCGGCAGCGCCCCAATCGCTTGACTGCTGATCCTTGGAAATGTCGCGTCCCAGAACTTCCTTGGTTAGGTCCTTGAGTCCGTGCTTGTCGGTGTACGTGCGCACCAGCTTCGAGGCGATCTTGGTGCAATAGATCGGCGTCGTGACCACAGAGAGATCGCGCATGAACATCGCCACGTCGAAGCGCGCGAAATGGAACAGCTTGAGTGTCGCTTGATCGGAAAGCACGCGCTTCAGGTTCGGCGCATCGTAACTTGAGCGATCGAGTTGCACCAGGTGAGCCTCGCTGCCGCCATCTGAGAGCTGCACGAGACAGAGGGGATCGCGCACCAGCGAAAGCCCCAGCGTTTCGCTGTCGACCGCGACGGCCCCCGAAAACGTGACGCTGGCGGGCAGATCGTGCTTGTGCAGATGAACCGCAACGTTTCGACCGTCGACGGTCAGTGATAGCTTTCTTGTCATGCTCGGTCGCTAGGCCGCGCGGCCGGTCGCGTCAACCGCGCCTCACGCCCATTCGCCAGTAGGAATAGAGATGGTGCCCAGAAGAGGACTCGAACCTCCACGGTGTTACCCGCCAGTACCTGAAACTGGTGCGTCTACCAATTCCGCCATCTGGGCCCAAAGTGCGCGGTAGAGCGGCGGGGTGTAGGGGAGGGCGTAGCCGCCGTCAATGTGACTGGGGCAGGCTCATTCAAATTCCGGCGGGTGCGCGCCGGCGGCGCGAAAATAGGTTTGCCAGAACCGCCTGATCCTTCGGTCGAGCGGCGCGGCAAGCGGCGGTCGCCCGGGATCGTGCGAGCGGCCAAACCCCACGATTTCGACCCTGGCGCCCGGTAAGCGCGCCACCAAGTCATAAGCGTTTGCCGCCTCCATGAGGGTTGCTTCGTCGCCATCGCGGACATGCGGCCACGGCAGCGCCTGGCTGTTCTCCAGCATGTCAGAGTAGAGCACGATGCGGTCAAAGCGTCGCGCTCTGCTTTGCCGCGTCAATGTTCCGGTGATGTCTGAGTAGCGCTGCTCTGGTGCTGGCGCGAGCAGCGGGCGAATCGCTGTGAACAGGCGCTCGCGAAACCCGCGCGCCTCGCGGTCGGCCCGCAGCGGCGAGCAGGGGTCCAGCGCCCCGCGCCTCGGCAGGCACGCCGGCAGACACCCGCTGAAGGATTGGCGCGAGACGCTGTAGTGATGCTCGATCGTGGCGACGACGACGCGCTCGCGCGGCTGCAGGCCGTCAACGATGGCGCCGACGTGAACCCGCGCAGCCTCTCGCTCAGTATCGTCGAATGGCGTTGTACGATCGAACAGCACCAGCGTGGCGCGAGGGCTGGAAACGCAATAGTCGGTGGCCCCGTGACCCTGAGCGTATGCGACCTGCGATCCTAGCAGCAGCGACGCGATTGTGAGGGCCAAGAGTGCTGGACGCATGGGGTGATCTCAATCGCGGACGCTGTCGACGAAATTGGGAAGGGCGCGCGAGGCTCGGTCATGGCGCTTGCGCAGCTTCATCTCCTCAGCGCCGAAGCGCCGCTCTTCGCGCGCCATGGCCTCGCCCAAGATGCGCTCCTGAAAGGCGAGGTCACGCTCCGCCGCCTTCAGGGCGACATCGACCGCTTGAAAGTTTGGATGTGGATCATGGCAAAGCATGGCCGCGAAAATGCCGACCGCTACCACGCCAAGATTGATCACGAGGAAGACGACTCCCTCAACACGAAGGCCGACGTTGAGAACGAGCGCCGCCGCTTGTGAATAGTCCTGCTGAGCCAACGCATCGGCGAACGAGGTGTCTGTCTGCAATGCGTAGAGTAGATACCCTTGCCGCAGGATCGCGATTCCATAGCAGATGAGGCCGATCAGCGCCGCCAGCAGCAGCAATTGCAGGACGAGCCCCGCGCCAGCGTTTTGCATGCCGGCGTTGCGCTGAGCCGCGTCTCGGTTGAACCGATAGCGGCAAATCCCAAGCCCAAGAAAATGCGCAAGTGCGATCAGCAGCACCCCGCACATCAGAGCCACAAAGAACGACCACAGCGGGCTCTCAGTGAAAAACAGCTCGAAGGACAGCCGATTGAGCGGCGCCTCCAAGACGGCGAGCACACCCATGAACGGCCAGTAGAACAAGGGATTGGAGTAACGCGGCAGTCGCTCTTCGCCAGTCTGTATCGCATCCCATAGCCGTCGTTTCTGCTCGACGTCAGTCAGCGCGGCCTTTACGCGCACCCCGTATTTCTGACGGATTGCCAGCACGCGGTGCTCATGGTCTCGCTCGAGGTCTTCCAGTTCAGACATGCACCCTCCAACCGGGAGAGAACATGGCGTGTACAACTTTAAATTGCAATCCCCGGTTCAAGCCTTGGCGCGTGAGCGGCGCCTCTATACGTATCCACCCCAAATGACTCCCCGGGACAAAATCCGAAACTTCTCCATCGTAGCTCACATCGACCACGGCAAATCGACCCTGTCCGATCGCCTGATTCAGGAGACGGGCGCGTTGTCGGCGCGCGAGATGACCGAGCAAGTCCTTGATTCGATGGACATCGAAAAAGAGCGCGGCATCACCATCAAGGCCCAGACGGTTCGTTTGGAATACAAGGCCGACGACGGCCAGGGCTACATCCTCAACCTCATGGACACCCCCGGCCACGTCGACTTCGCCTACGAAGTTTCGCGCTCGCTGGCCGCTTGCGAAGGCGCCCTGCTGATCGTGGACGCGAGCCAAGGCGTCGAGGCGCAGACGTTGGCGAATGTCTATCAGGCGCTCGATCAGGACCTCGAAATCGTGCCGGTGATCAACAAGATCGATCTGCCCGCCGCCGAGCCCGAACGCGTCAAGGCCCAGATTGAAGAAGTCATCGGCCTCGACGCCTCCAACGCTATCCTTGCCTCCGGCAAAACCGGCGAGGGCGTGCACGCGCTCCTGGAAGCTATCGTAACGCGCCTGCCGCCGCCCAAGTCCGGCGATGCGGCAGCAGCCTTGAAAGCCATGCTTGTTGACGCCTGGTACGACCCATACCTCGGCGTCGTCGTGCTCTTCCGCGTCATCGACGGTGTTGTACGAAAAGGCATGCGCGTCAAGCTTATGCAGACCGGCGCCGATTATAACGTCGATACCTTGGGGGTCCTTCGCCCCAAGCGCGTCGACGTTGACGAACTGGGCCCCGGTGAGATCGGCGTGCTCACCGCCAGCATTAAGGAAGTGGCCGACGCACGCGTCGGCGACACCATTACCGAGTATCGCCGCGAGACCGCCCAGGCGCTGCCGGGGTTCAAGCCGGCGCAGCCAGTGGTGTTCTGCGGGCTCTTTCCCACTGACGCCGCTAATTTCGAGGATCTGCGCGCGGCGATGTCGAAGCTCAGGCTCAATGACGCCAGCTTCTCCTTCGAAATGGAAACGAGCGCAGCACTCGGCTTCGGCTTCCGCTGCGGCTTCCTGGGGCTGCTGCACATGGAGATCATCCAGGAGC
>CAYRHK010000182.1:0-5381 GCA_964423825.1 uncultured Terricaulis sp.
CTGCCCGTACAGATGCACCGGCAGGATCGCCTTGGTCTTCGATGTGATCGCGGCCTCAACAAGCGCGGGGTCCATTGTGTAGGTGCGCGGGTCGATGTCGACGAACACCGGCTTGGCGCCAGTGTACCAGATCGCCGCAACGCTCGCGACGAACGTGAACGGCACGGTGATGACTTCGTCCCCAGCGCCGACGTTTGCGGCCAGCAGGGCCAGCTGCAGCGCGCTGGTCCCGTTGTTGACGCCCATGCCATGCGTCGCGCCTGAATACGCTGCGAACTCCTTTTCGAATTCCGCAACTTCCGCGCCAAGCACGAACTGCATGGTGTCGAGCACGTTCTGGATCGCGGCGTCCACTTCCGGCTTGATCGACAAATACTGCGCCTTGAGATCGACGAACGGCACGCTCACAGCGACTTCTCCTTGCGCAGATGGATGGTTTCGCCGCGCGCCTTCATGGACGAGGTGGCGGCTTCGAGCACTTCGATCACGCGCAAACCCAAGCGGCCATCGGTGAGCGATGCGTGCTTCTTCTCGACGCAATCGAGGAAATGCTCGCTCTCGACTTTAAGCGCTTCGCTTTCGTCTAGCTTCGGCGCCCACATGTCGCCGGTGCGGTAGCCCACGCGCATCTGATAAATCTGCGCCGGATCGTCGGTGAACGACACGCCCTTGTCGTACACCTTGAGTTTCTCCGAGGGTTCGAGGTCGTTGTAGACGAACATCTTCTTGGCGCCGCCGACCAAAACGTTGCGGATCTTGACTGGCGCTAGCCAGCTCACGTTCACGTGCGCTATGGCGCCGGAACCATAGAACATGGTGATGTAGGCGAGGTTCTCCGGCGTACCAGGGAAGTGATTGATGCCGCCCGCTGATACGGCCTCGGGCTGTTCCCCAAGCAGGTGATCCAGGATGGAGAAATCATGCACGGCGAGATCGGAGATCACGCTGACGTCGCGCTGGAACAGACCGAGATTGACGCGCGTTGAATCGTAATAGAGCACCTTGCCGAGTTCATCGGCGTCGACCAGTTCCTTCATCTTCTTGACCGCGCCGGTGTAGATGAAGGTGTGATCGACATGCAGCACCAACTTGCGTTTCTCGGCTTCGTCCACGAGCTTGCGCGCCTGCAGAGAGGTCTCGGTCATCGGCTTTTCGAGCCACAGATGCTTGCCAGCTTTCAACGCCGCCATACCGAGTTCGAAGTGCGTGTTGACCGGCGTCGCCACAGCGATCGCGTCGATCTTCGGATCGCGCAGCAAATCCTGATAGTCGGTGGTGGTCTTCACCGCCGGGAAGCGGCGCGACACCAGTTCGAGTTTTTTGGGATCGAGATCTGAGACCGCGGCGATTTCCGCGCGTCCCATCTCTGCGAAGTTGCGGACCAGGTTGGGGCCCCAATACCCGTACCCGATGACGCCGATCCTAATCATTCAGGTTTGCCTTTCTGGCGGGCGTCACCCACCACTTTCGCGGGCACGCCCGCGACGATTGCGTAATCTGGAACGTCCTTGGTGACGACCGCGCCGGCGCCGATCAGGGCGCCTTCGCCGATGGTGACGCCGCCCATGATGGTGGCGTTCGAGCCGATCGAGGCGCGCCTTTTGACCAGGGTCGGCACAACCGCCCAATCCGCCTCGTTCTGCGCGCCGCCATCTTCGTTAGTGGCGCGCGGAAAGATGTCATTAATGAACATGACGCCGTGGCCGACGAATACTTCGTCCTCGATCGCCACACCCTCGCAAATGAATGTGTGGGAGGAGATCTTACAGCGTTCGCCAACATTGGCGTTCTTCTGGATCTCAACGAAAGCGCCCACGCGCGAGCCGGCGCCTACGGCGCAGCCATAGAGGTTAACTAATTGTGGATGGTGAATGATGACGCCTTCGCCGAGGCGCACACTGTCCGAAATCGGCATTGTCCCGCCTGTCCCCGGCCTTCGCCGCATTGTCCTCGCGCTTCGATTTCGCCTTAGAGCAACTTTCGAGCCGCCAAATCCCCATTCTGGCGGTTCCAACCAAGTGTATGTTGCACCTGCGAGATCGCATACCTAATGGCCGCCTGAGACCTGTTCTGGCAAGCAATTTCGAAGCGAGCAGACCGATACTGGACGTTGGTTCCGACTTTGCACTACGAGCCGGGAAAGGAGAGCGCGATGGCGAGCGGAGCCGCGGCAGCTGCGCCAACGATAGACGTATGCGTCTGCACGTTTCAGCGTCCGTCCTTGCGCGAGACGCTGGCTTCGCTTGCGGCGCAGCAGGGGGCGCCGCCGTTTCGCGTGATCGTTAGCGATAACGACGAGGTGCCGAGCGCTGAAGCTCTGGTGGCGACGGCGCGCCGCGAGTTCGACCTCGACATCATTTATATCCACGCCCCAGCTCGTAACATTTCCGTCGCACGAAACGCCTGCCTCGACCGGGCTGACGCTGGGCTTGTCGCTTTCATCGACGACGACGAGATCGCACCGCCCACATGGCTGGCGACGATCACGCGCTTCCTGGCCGCCCAGCCCTTGGACGTTGTGTTCGGTCCCGTGAGGGCGATCTACCCTAACGCCGCCCCAGGCTGGGTGAGGGACGGCGATTTCCATTCCTTCCAGACCATCGAGCGATCAGGCGCGGTCGACACGGGCTATTCGTCGAACGTGATCTTCAAGCGCGCCATCGTCGGCGAGCGCCGCTTCGATGTGGCCCTCGGGCGCAGTGGCGGCGAGGACGCCTTCTTCTTCGCCACGCTGCACTACCATGGCGCCAAGCTCGGGCTCTGCCCCGACGCGATCTTGCAGGAACCAGCGCCCAGCCAGCGGTTGCGCATGGCCTGGCTCGTCAAACGCGCCTTCCGTTCAGGCCAGACCCACGCCCGTATCGCCTGCGATCTGCGCGGCGGATCGCGACTGGCCTTGGCGTCGCTGGCGGTCGTAAAAGCCGGATACTGCGCCCTTGGCGCTTTCCTGACCCTCTGGTCGCCGGTGCGCTGGCGCGCGAACCTCATCCGCGGGGCGCTCCACGTCGGCGTCGTTGCGCGAGCGCTCGGGGCTCGTGACCTCCAACTCTACGGAGCGCCCGCAGGCCCGACTGAGACGCGCTGACGCGCCGGATCGGCTATTGTTTGCCCGCACAACGCGGTCTAAACCCGGCTCAAATCCCAGAGGAGACCGAAATGGCGCAAAGCGGCGCACGCGGGGACATGGACATCCACGATCAACGCAACACCTTCAACGGGTTTATCGCGACCTCGTTGTGGGGCGGTGTTCTGTTGGCGCAACTGGTGGCGCTTCTGGTGCTGGCCTTTGCCACCGGCAACGGCTGGTGGGCGGGGCTCTCTGCGCTCATTGCCATCGGCGTAACGGTCGGCTTCTTCTTCCGCATGTCAGCCACCTACTGGGCGGTGCAGATCGTGCTTTGGGTGCTGCTGGTTGTTGGCGGCCTGGCCATACCGGCGCTCGCCGGCCTGATGAGCTAAGCCGTTGCGGATCGCGGTGCTCAAGGAAACCGCTCCTGGGGAAACCCGGGTGGCGGCGACGCCGGAGACGGTGAAGAAGATTGTTGGTCTCGGCCATGTCGTGACGGTGCAAATCGGAGCAGGGGTCGCGGCGAGCGCCCCGGACGAGCAGTTCAAAACCGCCGGCGCCGAGATCGCCGCCGATGGCGGCATCGGGTCCGCCGATCTCGTCGTCAAAGTGCGCCGCCCGAGTGACGCCGAGATCGGCGCTATGAAGGCCGGCGCGGGCTTCGCCGCGCTGCTTGAGCCTTACGGCGACCGCAGCGTCATAGAAGCGCTCGCCAGGGCAAAGATCGATGCGCTCGCGATGGAGTTCATTCCGCGCATCAGCCGCGCCCAGTCGATGGATGCGCTCTCAAGCCAAGCGAACCTCGCCGGCTATCGCGCCGTCATCGAAGGCGCCGCGCTCTACGGCCGCGCCATGCCGATGATGATGACCGCCGCAGGCACCGTTGCGGCGGCCAAGACGTTCATCATGGGCGTAGGCGTGGCTGGCCTCCAGGCCATTGCCACCGCGCGGCGCTTAGGCGGCGTTGTCAGCGCCACTGACGTGCGCCCCGCCACCAAGGAACAAGTAGCCTCGCTCGGCGCCAAGTTCGTCGCCGTCGAGGATGAAGAGTTCAAACAAGCTGAAACCGCGGCCGGCTACGCCAAGGCGATGAGCGCGGAGTACCAGAAGAAGCAGGCGGCGCTTGTCGCCGAACACATCGCCAAGCAGGACATCGTCGTCACCACGGCGCTGATCCCCGGGCGGGCGGCGCCAGTTTTGGTCACCGAAGCGATGGCGAAATCCATGCGGCCAGGCTCCGTGATCATCGACCTCGCGGTCGCGCAGGGGGGCAACTGTCCGCTGTCGAAGCCGGATGAACTTGTCGAGGTGAACGGCGTCAAGATCATGGGCTTCACGAATTTGCCCGCGCGCTTGCCTGCCGATGCGTCGTCGCTCTACGCCAAAAACCTGCTCGCGCTCTTGCCGCTTCTGACCGAAAAGGAAAGCAAGGCGTTCGCGCCGGCCTGGGACGACGAAATCGTCAGGGGCGCCATGCTCTCGCGCGGTGGTGCGCTCATCCATCCCCATTTTGCGCCCCAAGAGGCGAAAGTCGGTGCGGCGTGAACGACGTCGACTTCGCCAACCGCTACTACGCTGCTTGGAACGCGCGCGATTTGGATGCCATCGTGGCGTTATACGCTGACGACGTGGAGTTTTCTTCCCCCTACATCGCTGCGCTTGGCTTCTCTTACGATGGCGTTATCCAGGGCAAGGCAATGCTGCGCGCGTACGTCGAGCGCGCGCTGGAGCGGGCGCCCGCGCTCACATTCACGCCGGAGGCGCTTTTCGTTGGCGCACGCGGCCACGCGCTCATGTACCGCAACCATCGCGGCGAGCGCGTTGTCGAAGTGCATGAACTCGACGGCGCCGGCCTCGTCGTCCGTGCCGACGCCATCTACGAGAATGCGTGAGTGGCAATGAGAGTGCGCACCGTATTTCTCACTTTGCTGACGCTCATGACGCTATCATCGCCTTCGCACGCCCAATCCCCAAGTGCTGGCCAGGCGCAAGAACTTGCCAACTGCGCTGGCGCCGTCGCTGCTCTCGCCGATTTTGACGTGATCACGTATCCAGCCGGCGCCTACGGTGAATGGGCCCCGGTGTTGACCAACATTCTCGCGCGGCTTTCGCGTGAGCCGGGGATGGAGGGCATGACCGGCCGCTACGCCGCCAGCGCGGCGCGCACCAACTGGCTCGAACGCCCCTCCGCAGAATTGAACCGCGCCGCATCCGATTGCCGCCGCCGCTATGGAGCGCCTCAACATGGCTGACCCGTTAGTATTTTATTTCGCCATCTTCGTGCTGGCGATCTTCGTTGGCTACTACGTGGTCT
>CAYRHK010000183.1:0-5363 GCA_964423825.1 uncultured Terricaulis sp.
GAGGCAGCGTCCGCACCGGGGCGAGCCCCAGCGCGGCGCCATGCTCAACGGCTTCACGCAACAGGCTCGCCGCGCGCTCACCATCGCGCCCGATCCAAGCGTCTTGACCGCAAAGCCGCTCCGCAACTTCAACGGTCGCGTCGCAGAACTGGGCCAACCCCGCTTCTGCGCTCGCCATCACGTCTTGCAGGGGCGCCAACGCTTGCTCGATGGATGTCACGATCTCCGCGGCGCGGGCCCACGGCGCCAGCAGCGCTCGCAATTCGCCAAGAGTCTGGTGGCGCCGCGGCCCGCGTAAACCCTTGTGCTCGAAAATCGCAAGCGCCTCGGCATCGCGCGACACACGCACATTCGAGTGCTTGACGAGCGCCGCCAGCGCAATCGGCTCGCCCGGATCGCTCGCCAACTCGCACAACAACGCGATGAGTCGCCCCGCCTGCGTCTCGCGCAAGGCCGCGCCATGCGACACCCCCGGCTCGATCCCCCATCGCGCCAACTTGGACTCGATGCGCCGCGCCAAGCTCGCATCGGGCGTCACCACCGCGGCGCTACGCCCCTGCTCGACCGCTTCGCGCAACATCAAGGCAATCGCGCCCGCCTCTTCATTTTCCGTCGCTGCCTCAAGCGTTAACATGCCGCGCGCACCGCCGCTCACCAACGCCGCGCCGCCGGCGCCAGCTAGGCGCGCCAGCCAGTCGGCGGTCTTTTCGGCCGGCGCCAGCGCTTCACGGATCAGCACGCGGCGCGCGCGACCTTCAGCACTTTCATTCGCTAGCGGCGCGATCGCACGGCGCTCGACTCCGAGCGCATTGAGCGTACCCCTGAGCGCGAATTGCGGGTGCTGGTCGCCGACCAGGCTCCAGGCGCCGTCGTCAAGATCAGCGTCGAGACCAGGAAATACGACGCAACCGCGCGGCAACCGCGCCACCACGCGCATTAACGCGCGCGTCGACGCGAGCGATCCCGTGGAGCCAGCGATCACGATCGGCCGCACAGGCGGCTCCTTCGCCCAACGCTCCGCCAAGGCGCGCCGCAATGCCGCCCCATGTGCGCCCGGGTCGCTGCGTGCTTCTTCATTCAACAGGTCCGGCCAAAATGTCGTAACGATACGAAGAAACTCAGCGGAGCGCGCCCAGTGCCGCGCCAAGTCGATTTCATCGACGAGCAGCGGCAAGCGCTCCCACGCCACCTCATCGACGGAAGCCGCGCTGTCGAGGAGACGCGCCAACTCATCCGCCAGGGCCAGCGCCCGCACCGGATCGTCGGCGCCAGTTTCCGCTTCACCGCGGCGGCGGATCAAGGCCGCCAACAACAAGCGCCGCCTCAATGGCTCAATCGGCGGCGGCAAGTCTGCCGCGATCGGATCGGCGCCCCAAACATCCGGGTCATCGTCGGCGTGGGGATCGCCAAGCGGCTTGATGGCGGGAAGCAAGGCAGCGCCGCCCAGACGCTCCGCAAACGCGTCGATCAGACCGCGCGCGCCGCGTCGGTTGGGCACGAGCACAAGCGCATCGGAGAGTGCGAACGGATTGTCCTTGCGCCAAAGCTCGCGCACCATCGCATCGGCGAGCGTTTCGAGAAACGGCGCCGAGGCCGGCACGTACCGCAGGCGCGGACTTGGGCCGCCGAACAGGGGTTCGGGCAAGCCGAGCGGCAGCGTGCTCATGAGGCCAAGGCGGAAGCGGCGGTGCGTATCTCGGCCAGCGCGCGCGCTTCGGGATCGCCGACATGCATCCAGAAGCCGCCCAGCGGCGCGCCGAAAAGGCGCCCTTCGCTCGCCAGCCGCCGCCAGACTCTTGTGAATGAGAACGGCTTCAGAGATTCAGCATCGACAATGCGCGGGTCGACGATCTGCGCGCCCATGTAAGCCCATGGTGCGCCGGGCTTCTCATCGCGAAACGCAAGCGCGCCATCGTCGGCCATGATAAAATCGCCGGCGCCGTCGAAGCCGAGGCATTGGTCCATCGCCGCCAGCATCAGCCGCGCACCCATGCGCTCTGGATCGAACTCCCGCGCGAGCCGCGCGATGGCCGATCCCGCCGGCTCTTCCCAAATTGAGTCGATGTTGCAGACGATGATCGGCGCATCGCCGAGCAGCGGCCGCGCTTGGCGCACGCCGCCGCCCGTCTCCATCAGCTGCGCGCGCTCGTCTGAAATCACGATCTCGATGTCGTCGCGCCGCTTCACATGCGCTTCCAGCAGATCGGCGAACGCATGCACGTTCACCACCGCGCGCTTCACGCCCGCCTCCACAAGGCGATCTAGTACGTGATCGATCAACGCCCGTCCCGCCACCGTCACCAGCGCCTTCGGGCGATCGTCGGTTAGCGGCCGCATGCGCGTGCCAAGACCCGCCGCCAGCACCATGGCGGTGTGCGGGATCATGCCGCGCGCTCCAGCTGCGCACCGGCGACGCTTTGTACAAAATCGCGCGCGTCGGCGAGCGCGGGATGGCGCAGATTGCGCGCTAGATGACCCCACTCCCGCGGCATGAACGCGGCGTATTTAGTGCGGCCGTCGGAGACAAGCTGTGCGAAACGGCCAATGATGCGCATGGCGTTCAGCGCCCCCAGCACCGCGAGCTCGCGGCGGAACGCGTCCTCATCCGCCTTGGTGGTTTCGAGATAGGTGCGGATCGCGGCCTCGCGCGCGGCGTCGCTGACGTCGCGGCGCGCATCGTCAAGCAGCATCGCGAAGTCCCAGCCGCGCCAGCCGCGAACGGCGTCTTGATAATCGAGCAAGCCCACGCGCTTGAGGCCCTCGCGCTCGGGCAGCCACAGCAAATTCTCCGCGTGATAATCGCGAATCGTGAACGCGCGCGGAAATCCAAGCGACTTAACGATCAGCGCATCGCGCACTTTGGTCCACAGCGCGCGATCGGCGTCGCTTAGAGTGGTTCCCGCCGCATGCGGCAGCCAATCGGCAAAC
This sequence comes from uncultured Terricaulis sp., assembly GCA_964423825.1. Lineage (GTDB taxonomy): Bacteria > Pseudomonadota > Alphaproteobacteria > Caulobacterales > Aquidulcibacteraceae > Vitreimonas. The sequence continues at coordinate 2,929 of CAYRHK010000183.1, forward strand.
AAGTCCGCGTTCACTTCAAGCGCTAGCGCGTCATAGTCGAGCAAGGGCCACGCCGCGCCGCCAGGGCCCGCCATGCGCGCCGGCGGGGGCGCGGCATGCACGTGCGCCAGCACTTCGGAGGCAACCCGATAAAGGGTCACTTCGTCGGCCGCGCCTTCGGCGATGACCCGTGCATAGAGGCCATCCCCGAGATCTTCGAGCACCATGTAGCCCGCATCGATATCGGCGCCGAAAATCTCCGGCGCCGCCAACCCCTGCTCGCTTAGATAGGCCGACACCGCCGCGAACGCTTCGACGCGCGACGCCGCCAGCCGCGCGGTCGCGTTCCAGCCCATGCGGCGGCGCTCGTCCGGTGTAGCGCCGGGAGGGCAAGGCAGCGATTCCGCGCTCGGCGGCGCGTCCATCAGAATGGCGCGGCGATCAGGCAGGACAAGTCGCTCGTAACGCCGCGTCGATGCATCGCCGGCAAGCGTCACGCGCTCGGCTTCGGCGAAGCCAGTTTCCTTCAGGAGGCGCGCCAGCGCTTCAGATCGTTCCAAGTCTCTCACTCCATGCACCGCACCCGATCAGGGTGGCGAGCCGCCCCGCTCCGTACGCGGTCAGCGTCACCTCAAGCCGGTCGCGCGGCAGTTGCGCCCCTAAACGCTCCGGCCATTCGATCAGGCACACCGCCTCGGCGAAGGCATCCTCCAGACCTAGCTCCCAAGCGTCGTCTGGTCTGGAAAGCCTATAGAGGTCGACATGCCAGAGTTCGCCCCCGGCGCCAGCATATGTTTGCACCAGGGTGTAGGTCGGCGAGGGCGCCTCCTCGGCGTCCCCGGTCCAGGCTGCGATGGCCCCGCGCGCCAGGGTGGTTTTCCCGGCGCCTAAATCTCCGGAAAGGCAGACGACATCGCCGGGGCCCAGCACGGCGCCGATGCGCCTGCCAAGCGCCTCGGTTGCCGCCGGGTCCGCCAGCACAATCTGCGCCGAATCGTACGGTTTTTTCTCAGCCACGGCTCCCAAGGCTGGCACGACGCCCGCGACCGCTTCAAGGCCCGCTTGCCTCCCATCGCCGTTGGCTCCAAACACCGAAACGACCATGACGTCCTCTGAAATCAAACGCGTTGTTATCGTTGGCGCTGGCCAGGCGGGGGGCGAGACCGCCCAGCGGCTGCGCCAAGGCGGCTTCACCGGCGACATCACCCTGATCGGGGAAGAGCCCTACGCCCCCTACCAGCGCCCGCCGCTGTCGAAGAAATATCTCGCCGGCGAACTGTCCGTGGATCAAATTCTGCTGCGCCCGGCCCACGTCTACGCCGACGAAGGCATTTCGTTTCTTCCCTCCTTGCGCGCCGTCTGGGCCGACCGCACCAACAAGCGCGTGCGCCTCGAAGGCGGACGCGAGATCCCATACGACGCACTGGTGCTCGCCGCCGGCGCCCGCCCACGCAAGCTGCCGCTCGCCGGCGCCGACCTGCCCGGCGTGCATGTCGTACGCACCATCGCTGACATCGACGCGATGCGTGAACGTTTCAAGCCCGGCGCCAAACTCGTTGTTATCGGCGCCGGCTATATCGGCCTCGAAGCTGCGGCCGTCGGACGCCAACTCGGGCTCGATGTTACGGTGATCGAAGCCGCCCCGCGGCCACTGGCGCGCGTGACCTCGCCGGACGTCGCGGGCTTCTTCTTGGACGAACACACACGCCAAGGCGTGAAGTTCGTGCTGGGCGGCCAGCCGGCCTTGATAAAGGGAAGCACGGCGGTTAGCGCCGTTGGCCTCGCCGACGGCTCAGAGATCGCGGCCGACGTCGTCGTCGCCGGCATCGGCATCACGCCTGAAGTGACGCTGGCGCAGCACTCGGGGCTCACCATCGAGAACGGCATCGTCACCGATGCGTCGTGCCGCACCTCCGATCCCAGCATCTTCGCGATCGGTGATTGCGCATCGAGGCCAATCGCGCACTACGACAACCGCGTCTGTCGTCTGGAAAGCGTGCACAACGCTGTAGAAGGCGCGCGCCTCGTCGCCGCGACCATTGCCGGCGTCGCTCCCCCTGCCGTAGAGGCGCCCTGGTTCTGGTCAGATCAGTACGACCTCAAACTACAGATCGCCGGACTGTTCCAGGGCCATGATCAGGTAGTGCTGCGCGGCGACCCAACCTCACGTGCGTTCGCCGCGTTCTATTACCGCAGCGGCAATTTGATCGCAGTCGATGCGCTCAATCGCCCGGCGGAATATCTGGGCGGCAAGATGCTCATTCAAACACACCGCACCTTGGCGCCGGACGTGATCGCGGATACGTCGCGGCCCATGAAAGAGCTCGTCGCGGGCGCACGCTGAGGCAATACCGGGGACACTATGGCGAAGATCACCTACATCGAACACAACGGCAAAGCTCACGAACTGAACGTTGAGCCCGCGACGGTCGGCGGCAAAGAGTCCTGGCCTTCGG
>CAYRHK010000184.1:0-5358 GCA_964423825.1 uncultured Terricaulis sp.
GACGGCGCCACGCTGCCGATGCGCGAGGATGTCGTTACGGACGGGGGCAATCCCACCAGCGTGCTTGCGAATGCGCCGAAGGCGGAGGACGGCTTCTTCGTGGTGCCGAAGGTGGTGGAGTGAGTTTCACGGTTGATGTTGAGTCACCGCTCTCGGACGATGTGCGCGCGCTGGTGGCGGCGCTCAACACATGGGCGCTGGAACAGACGCCGCGCGAGTTTACGCATCATATGACGGTCGAGCAGATGGCCGAGCCCGACACGACAGTGTACATAGCACGCTCCGAAAATGGCGCCGCCATGGGAATGGGTGCGCTGAAGCGACACGGGGATGGACTCGGCGAAGTGAAGCGCATGTATACGCGCCCCGAAGCGCGAGGGCTTGGGCTCGCCAGGCGCATTGTCGCCGAGATCGAAGCGCTGGCGCGGCGCGAGGGCTTGTCACGGCTGGCGCTGGAAACGGGCGCGGTGGAGAGCTTCGCCTCCGCGTGGCGGGTCTATGAGCGACAGGGGTTCGCGCGCTGCGGCGCGTTTCTCGATTACCCCGCCGATAGTCCGCACAACATCTATTACGAAAAACACCTGACCCCATGACCGATCTCACCCAACTCACGCTCGCATCCGCGCTCGAAGGCATGGAGAAGAAGGAATTCTCCAGCGCTGAAATCACCGATGCGTTTCTCGGCGCCATCGACAAAGCCAATCCGCATCTGAATGCGTACGTGGTCGTCACAGCCGACAAAGCCCGCGCCGCGGCGAAGGCGAGTGACGAACGCCGCGCCAAGGGCAAGGCGGGGCCGCTCGAAGGCGCGCCGCTCGGCATCAAGGACTTGTTCTGCACCGAGGGCGTGCGCACCACGGCATGCTCCGGCGTGCTTGGCGAGTTTACGCCGACCTACGAGAGCACGGTCACCGCCAATCTCTGGCGCGACGGCGCGCTGATGTTGGGCAAACTCAACATGGACGAGTTCGCGATGGGGTCGTCGAACGAAACCTCACGCTTCGGGCCGGTTGTATCGCCCTGGCGGCGCGGCAATGAGGACGCGAAACTCACGCCAGGTGGTTCGTCGGGCGGCTCTGCCTCGGCGGTGGCGGCTGATCTGTGCCTGGGCGCGACGGCGACCGACACGGGCGGTTCGATCCGGCAGCCTGCCGCGTTCACTGGCACGGTCGGGATCAAGCCAACCTACGGGCGCTGCTCGCGCTGGGGGGTTGTGGCGTTCGCCTCATCGCTCGATCAGGCTGGGCCGATCGCCAAGACCGTCGAGGACAGCGCCATCCTGCTGCAATCCATGGCCGGTCACGATCCGAAGGATTCAACTTCGCTGCCGGTCGCGTTGCCGGATTTCCGCGCGGCGTGTTCGCGTTCGATCAAGGGCATGACGATCGGAGTTCCGGAAGAATACCGCGTCGACGGCATGCCCGAGGAGATCGAGGCGCTGTGGCAACAAGGGATAGCGTGGGCGAAGGACGCGGGCGCCAAGATCAAGAAGATCAGCCTCAAGCACACCAAGTATGCGTTGCCGACCTATTACATCGTGGCGCCGGCGGAGGCGTCGTCCAATCTGGCGCGCTATGACGGCATGCGCTATGGCGCGCGGGCGCCAGGCAGAGATCTGGTTTCGACCTACGAGCAATCGCGTGCGTCCGGTTTCGGGGCCGAAGTGCAACGGCGAATTCTCATTGGAACTTACGTTTTGAGTGCGGGCTATTACGACGCCTACTATCTGCGCGCGCAGAAGGTGCAGCAGCGTATCGCCGAAGATTTTCGCACGGCATTTGAGGAGGTGGACGCTATTCTGACGCCCGCTACGCCTTCGGCGGCGTTTGCATTGGGTGAGCGTGCTGGCGATCCGGTGCAGATGTATCTGAACGACATTTTCACAGTGACGGCGAACCTTGCGGGTTTGCCAGGTTTGGCGCTGCCAGCGGCGGTTGACGCCAATGGATTGCCGCTGGGGTTGCAGGTTATTGGCAAGGCGCTCGACGAGGAATGCGTGTTCGCGGTGTCGGCGGCGCTCGAAAAAGCGGCCGCGTTTTCCGCGCGCCCACACCCCTGGTGGTGATTCCATGATGGGGGTGCAAAAGGCGATTTTGGGGCATGGACGCTGCGCCCCTGGGCGGCTAGGACTGTCGCGCGTTGGGCTCGGGGGCGGTTGGACGCTCGGGGCCAGTAGGTGGGAAAATGCACGAACTACTCGAACGATTGAGCCGGGGCGATACGCGCCTCATTGATATGTGCCGTCAGGCCAATCAATCTTGGACGGAGTTCTTGGAAGAGTTGCGCTCGGCTGACACCGGCACGCTGTCAGCGCGGCTCGGGTTCTTCGAACCCCACTTTAAGAGAATTTTTGAAACCGAGACCATGGGTCAAACGATGATGCCGTGGACAGGATTCGCGTCGCTCTACGACACGCAACACGGTTGGCGCGACAATCGCGACCGGGCGCTGCAACTTGCCGAGGCATTCGCGCGCTCAAACTGTAGCCAAGAAGTTCGCGACGAGGCGCGCAGTTGTGTCATTTCCTATGAATTGGAGCCGGGCGGGCGGCAAGGGGCACAGAGCGTTCGGCGCTAGCGGTTAAACTAGTGGCGCGACTCGGCTTAGGGTGGCGTCATGGCAGACCAGAACCATCCCGAGCGTCGTTCTCGCAGCGAAATCGATCGCAACTACTTCTTTGGCGATGTCTTCATCAAGACAGGGGTCGCTGTGGCGGTCGCGATCGGTTTGATCGCGCTCTACACCCCGTTCACGGTGCGTGACGCGTTCTCCAACCACATGTACGGATATCTGACAGTTATGGGCGTCTTTGGCGCCCTCGGCGTCGGCTCGCTGTTGTTGGGCCGACACTTGCGTCATGAAGCCACCCACTGGGACTATGACTGAGCGCGTGCGCTTGACCTGAAGCGGTCAAGATCGGACGGTGCGGCCAGAGAGCAGGGAGCGCCGTGTGGACGCGACAGAATTGAAAAGCCTTGGTGGATATTTGACCCGAGTTCTGGGTGCTCATGGCGTTGCCGTGAAAGGGCGAGGCGCTGACGAAGGTGATGTTGTCATCGGCGGCAAAGTCATCGCGGAAATCGTCAAGGACGTCGATGAAGGCGAGACCAGCTACACTGTGAGCCTGATCATAGCGCGCGCGGCGGGTGCGAAAAAAAATGCACCGATCGACGACGCTGAGCGTGCGCGGCTGCAAGGCGTGCTGCGTTCGACTCTGGCGTCGCCGAAGCTCGACGTGCGCGCGCGCCCGCGCAAGACCGACTCTGCGGAAGTCTATGTAGGCGAAGAGTTCATCGGCACGCTCTCCGCGGACGAGGACGAAGGCTACTTCCTGACCATGAGCGTGCTCGACATCGATTTGGATGAAAACGGCTAGCGCGGTGGACACCGATCCAGCGCGCATTCCGTACTATATCATCGCGTCCACCTTGGTGATGGCGGCTGCGATTTGGATCGCCGCGGTGTGGCGCGGCGGTGTGCAGCCCAGGGTGTGGCTGGTTCTTGTCGTCGCTTTGGGCGTTTCGGCGGTTGGCATCGGATTCGCTAAATTCGGGGCGAATTTCGGTTTGCCGTGGTGGGCATTCTATACTGTTCCCATGCTGGTGACGGTGTTCCTGCCGCCGATCGTGTTTCGCTTTTCTCTAGTGCGCTCGCTCGCCTACGTCATTCTTGCGTTCTTGTCGGCGCCGCTCATTCATGGGGTCTTTTTCTACGCCTTGGGCTGGGGTGACTACATGCCGTTCCTGCAGTTGCCTGGTCTCTAATGGGAAAAAGCCCCGGCAGATGCCGGGGCCTGAAGTGGTTATTTTCATCCAACTCACGTCCAACACGCGATTTCGAGAGGAAACGGCGTGAGCACGCCGGTTACAAGACACCCAACATGGAAGCGACCAACGGATGGCGCACGATGTCGGCGTCTCCCAAGCGCACGACCGCTACATTGGAAAGCGTTTCGAGCTTGTCAGCAACTGTCGATAAGCCCGAGAGCTCCGGCAATAGGTCAGTTTGCGCTGGATCGCCGGTGACCACCATGGTCGAACTCCAGCCGAGGCGCGTCAGTAGCATCTTGATCTGGCCATAGGTGCAGTTTTGCGCCTCGTCGATTACTACGAAGGCGTTGTTGAGCGTGCGCCCACGCATGAATCCGACCGGTGCGATTTCTATCAAGCCTTCAGCCATCAGCGCCTTGAGTCGCTTTGGCGACAGCCGATCCTGCAACGCATCATACAACGGTCGCAGGTAGGGTGCGAGCTTGTCCTCCATGGCGCCGGGGAGAAAGCCTAGTGACTCGCCAGCCTCCACAGCGGGCCGCGACAACACGATGCGGCCTACTTTGCCGTTTTCCAGAGCCTCTACCGCTTTGGCGATTGCGAGATACGTCTTGCCGGTTCCCGCGGGCCCCAAGGCCAACACGAGGGCGTGCTGGTCGATGGCGTCCATGAGTTGCGTTTGGCCCTTGGATTTGGGGCGCACGTTTTTGACGAAGCGTTGCTCCCGGGGATCGTTGGCGGGATGCCAACCGCCGTCGAGGACCTGCAAGCTGCGCTGTCGCGGTTCATGGCGTTGGTACTCATGTAGGTCCGTAACATCATGTGCATGCCGTCTTTTGGCTGCGCGCTTCGCCATCGAGGTCACCTTCCTGGAGCTGCCGGACGAAAAAGCCGCAGGCTTTTGGCCTGCGGCGGGATGGTCGAAAAAGCTGTCGGCGGAAGCGTCTGACGAATCCGAGACTCGCGAAGAGGCAGGCGGTGCGGTGCCCTTTCTGCGTCGTATCCCCACGCTCTCCCCCACTTGCAAGCGCCTGCGCGCTCAGGAGACGGGACGGATCGAAAGCCCGATCCGAACGATTCCCATTACGGACCGATCCGGTTAATGACGCGTTGAGGACGCAAACCGGTGTCTCTTTTCATGGAGCTGTCACATGCCGATCTATGCGTTGGCGGACGCCGATCTCGAGGTGGACGATGAGGCGGCATATTGGGTAGCGCCTACTGCGGTGCTGATCGGCAAGGTGGTCTTGAAGCGCAACGCTTCGGTCTGGTGGGGTGCGGTGCTGCGCGGTGACAATGAACCGATTGTGGTCGGCGAGAACTCCAATGTACAAGACGGGTCAGTGTTGCACACAGACATAGGGGCGCCGCTGACGATCGGCCGCGATGTCACCATCGGGCACCAAGCGATGCTGCATGGTTGTACTGTGGGCGACAGCTCACTTATAGGCATCAAGGCGACGGTGCTGAACCACGCGGTCATTCCGAGTTTTTGCCTGGTTGGCGCGCATGCACTCGTCACAGAGCGCAAGTCCTTCGACGAGGGTTGGTTGATCACGGGAGCGCCGGCGCGCGGTGCGCGCATGCT
>CAYRHK010000185.1:0-5330 GCA_964423825.1 uncultured Terricaulis sp.
AGGAAGCGCACTTCGCCGGCGCGCTCGATGGCTTCGCGCAGCGGCGTGCCGCGCGCGCGCGCCTGGTTGGCGAAGTCCACGAGCAGGATCGAGTTCTTGATCTCGATGCCGATCAGCGCGATGAAGCCGATGATGGCGGTGAACGAAAGCGACTCTCCGCCGATAAAGAGCGCGATCAGCCCGCCCATGACGCCGAACGGAATGACGAACGCGACGACGGCGGTGACCGCGAAAGTGCGGAACTCTAAAAGCAGCACCGCCATGATCCCGAACATCGCGATCATGATCGCCGGCCCCAGCCCGCTGAAGCTGCGCGCTTGCGCTTCGGCCTGGCCGCCGAGCGAGAGCGCGTAGCCGGCGGGCAGCGAAATCGCCTGAATGCGGCGCGTCACCTCGGCCGTGACGGCGCTGGTGAGGTAGCCGCTTTGGGTGAAGGCCGTCACCGTCGCCGTACGTTCGCGCTGGTGGCGATTGATGACGGCGGGGCCGCTTTCCAGCTGCGGGTCGGCGATGTCGGCTAGCGGAAGCGCCGCGCCCTGCTGGTTCCAGACGTACAGTCGATCGAGGTCCTCGACCGACATCACGTCGTTGCGCGGCGCGCGCACGACAACAGGATAGGCGTCGCCCGCCGGGTCGCGGAACTGCGCGACTTGCGCGCCGCCGACGGCGATACGCAGGCTTTGGTCCAAAGCGCCCGCAGCGACGCCGCGTAGCGAAGCCGCGCCTTCGTCGATGTTGAGATCGAGGTCGAGCAGGCGCTCCGCCATCGGATTGGAGACATCGCGCACGCCTGGCGTTTCGCGCACGATGCGCTCCACTTCCGCCGCGAGTTCGGTGATGGCGGCGAGGTCGGCGCCGCTGATGCGCACCGCGATCGGCGCTTCGATGGGCGGTCCGTTGGTGAAGCGTTCGAGATTGATGCGCGCGCCGGGGTACGCTTCTAGCCGTTCGCGGATTTCCTCGATCTTGGCCATGCCTTCGCGGCGATGCCATTCGCGAAAGCGCGCATAGACTTGCCCGACATTGGCGCTCTGCTCTGGCGGAATTTCGTTATAGAAAATTTGCGGATTGCCGCGCCCGGTGTTGGCGAAACGCCATTCGATCTCGGGATATTCGGCCAGTACGCCATCGACGAATTGCACCGCGCGGTCCGTCTCGCTCACAGCGGTGCCTTGCGGCGTTTCTACCGAAACCAGGAAGTAGGGGCTGTCGTTTTCAGGGAAGAGACTGAAGCCCATGGCCGGGATAAGGCTGAGCGAAGCAAAGAACGCCGCCAGGCCGGCGATCACGGTCTTGCGCGGGTTGAGCAGCGCGAAGTGAAGCGCCGGCCGATAGATGTTGTGAATGGCGCCCATGACGGTGTCGAGCAGCGCGTTGGAGTGCCCGGATGCCGAGCGCGGCATCAGCCGGCTCGCCAGGAACGGAATGATCGTCAGCGCCACCAGCAGCGAAGCGGAAATTGTCGCCACAACTGCCAGCGGCAGCGAGCGCACGAAGGCGCCAGCACTTTCCGGCAGCGCCATGATCGGCAGGAACGCGAGCAGCAACGTGGCGGTGCAGCCGATCACCGCGACATTGATTTCCTCGACGCCTGCGATGGCCGCCTCGCGCGGGGCCAAGCCTTCGCGCAAGCGCCGTGCGATGTTTTCGGTGACGACGATGGAATCGTCCACCAACAAGCCGAGCGCCAACACGAATCCCGCGATGGACAATTGGTTGAGCGAATAGCCGAGCGTATGCAGCACCACGACTCCGATGGCCAGCGACAACGGGATCGACACCATCACGACGATGGAGGCGCGGAACCCCAACGGCAGCAGCGTCAACAACACCAGCAGAATGGCGATACCGAAGTCGCGGCCGAGATCGAGCAGGCGTTTGGAAACCGTTTCTGACTGATTGAAGCCGCGTTCCAGCGTGATGTTTTCAGGCAGGGTGGTTTCGAAGGCGTCAATGCGACGTTCAACTGCGCCGAGCACGTCGAAGATCGATTCTCCCAGGCGCGCGCGCGCCGAGATGAAGATCGCCCGCTCGCCATTGTAGCGCGTGATGTGGCTGCGTTGATCGTTGCTCCACTCGACATCGGCGATGTCGCCGACGCGCAGCACCGAGCCGTCAGCGGCTCGCAGCGTCACGCCGCGAATTTCGTCCAGACTGTTGAACGATCCCGAGCCCTGGAGATTGAAGCGCCGGCCGCCGCTTTCGACCGCCCCGATGGGAGTGTCCACCCCTTCGCGTTGCAGGGCGTCAGCCACTACCCCGAGCGGCACTTGGTAGGCTGCCAATCTATCGAGATCGACAGCCACGCGAACTTCCGTCGGCGGCACGCCCCAGATATCGGCCTGCTGCACGCCAGGCGCGCGCTCCAGGCTGTCGCGCAATGCCTTTGCGTACGACTCGAGTTGGCGAAACGACGCATCGGGGCTGGTCAGTGCGACTTGTACAATGCTGGCCTGGGCGGGATTGAAACGTCGAGAGGTTACTTGCACGACCCCATCGGGAAGGGTGGGACGCACGAGGTTCAGTTCGCGGATGAATTCGCCGTATTTTTCTTCCGGATCGGCGCCCCACTCGAACTCGACGGCGACCACCGCCAGCCCGGCGCTGCTAAAGGAGCGGATTTCGCGCACATCTTCGATGGCGTTCATCGCGTCTTCAATGGGTATGGCGACCAGGCGCTCCATTTGTTCGGCGTCGGCGCCGGGCAGTACGACAGCCACCGAGGCGCCGGGAAACTCGACGATCGGGTCCTCCGATTTCGGGATAGAGAACAGCGCCCCAACGCCGAGCGCGATCAACAGCCCGAATAGGATCAGCGAAAACTGCCACCTGTCGACGAAGAAGCGCGTGATCGCCTGCATGTCACCCGCCGTCGGCGATGCGCACGGGCGCGCCGTCGCGCACATACGCGGCGCCCGCCGAGATCACGCGGTCTCCCGGGTTCAGGCCCTCCACGACCAGCACGCCTGCCTGGGTGACGCCAGCGGTGCGGACAGCGCGGCGGCGCGCGATGTTCTCAGCATCGACAACGAACACGACGCCCTGATCTGCGCGCGCGTCGAGCAGCGAAAGCGTGGGCACCACGATAGTGGCCGTTGCGTTGGACGCGGCAGCGTTGGTGGCGATCTCGACGACGGCGACCATGCCGCTGCGCAGGTTGGCCGCGTCTTCGATTTCGATTTCCACCTCGAAGGCGCCCGTAGCGTCGTCGCCCTTGGCGCCGACGCGCGTCACGCGGCCAACGCGGGTCGCGTCGCCCAATTCCGCGATGCGCACAGTCGCCGCGTCGCCAACCCGAATGTGCGCGGCTTGTGACGCGGCAACCGGCGCGCGCACGACGATGCCCGATCTGGTTTCGCCAAGCACGAGGATTGGCGTGCCGGCGCCGACGGTTTGCGACGGTTCCGCGGCGCGCCGCAGAATGACGCCATCAGCAGGCGCGACGATCGCAGACGAGCCCCGTGTGCGCTCTACCGCCAGCCGCGCATCGTCGAGCCGCGCTTCGGAAACGAACCCGCGCTCGTAGAGCGCCTGTGTGCGCGCTAAGTCGCGCTCGGCATTGGCTTGGGCAAGCGCGGCCTCATCGACGTTGGCGCCGCCAGTGGTGCGCCGCAGTGTTGCCAGCGTTTGCCCCCGGCGCACGACGTCGCCGGAATCGACGCGAATGTCGCCGACCACGCCAGGGGCGGTGAAGGAAAGAACGGGCTCGCGCCGATAGCCGACCAGACCGCTAGCCCGCACTGCGCCAGCGGCGTCGGCGGGCGCGACCTGCACCACCTGAACGAGCGGGGCTTCAGGCGTCTGTGCGTCATCGCCGCCGCCGCAGGCGGCCAAGCTCAGCAACAACGCGAGGCTAACAAGAAGGCTTCTGCCCATGGTGCGCTCAGGGTCCTACTTGACACTGTCTAGTCTTTGGCTTGACAGTGTCAAGCGGAAACAAGGCAAGAGGGACTTGGTTAAAGTTGCTGAAGACCTGCGGCGGACGCTGCTGGACGCCAGTCTGGGCCTGATCGCTAGCGAGGGCCTGGAGGGCTTCAGCATGCGCGAGGTGGCGCGCCGCGCCGGAGTCAGCCACCAGGCGCCGTATCATCACTTCCCTGACCGCGAGGCGATCCTGGCCGCCATCGTGGCGGAGGGGTTCGAAGGATTGCGCGACGCGATGGAAGCGGCGATCGAGACTGCCGGGCCGCAGCCGTCGCAGCGGCTCAATGCCATAGGGCGGGCTTATGTCGGTTTCGCGCTCGCACACCCAGCGCACTTCAAACTGATGTTCCGTTCCGAACTCGTGCACGCCGAGCGCCACGACGATGCGCGGACCTGCGCTGGCATGGCCTTCGACGTCCTGGTGCGTGTGGCTGATGAGGCGACGCTGGCGCGTGACGGCGCGCCGAACCGTGCGTTTGTCTTCGCGGCTTGGTCGCAGGCGCATGGACTGGCGACGCTGCTGCTGGAAGGCAAACTCGATGACTATTATGGGTCAAGCGAGGGCGCGCGCTTGGCGGCGGCGGATGAAATCCTGCAGCAATTCGGACGCGTGTTGGGCTCGACTTAGGCCGCCCAGAAAACCTCGGGTTGGCGCGCGGGATCCCCGAACAAGGCGGCAACCGGAGCCTGTGAAATTGGTTCGCGCAGCGCCGCATCGAGCCGTGCGCGCTTGGCTTGGCCAACTATGAGCAAGACCACAACATCTGCGTTGGCGACGCGCGCGCGCGTAAGGGTCAAGCGTTCGGGGGACCCCGACGCGCTGGGAGCGTGGACAGCGATGACAGTGCGTTGCGAGCGAAAAACCTCTTCAGCGACGCCGGGAAACCACGACGCCGTGTGGGCGTCATCGCCCATGCCCATGAGCGCGATGTCGATGTGATGTGGCGCATAGAGCGCGTCTGCGGCGTCAGCGGCTTGCCCAGGCGTTGAACGGGTCCCGACCATACTCAAGAGGGTGGCGCGGGCACTGAGCGCTGGCGCTAATGCGCGGCGCAGCATGGCCTCGTTGGAGGCGGCATGGTCGACCGGCACGAAGCGCTCGTCGACAAGAAGGAAGGTGACGCGTGCCCAATCGATGTCGGCCTGGGCGAGCAAGCGATACGCGGGTTCCGGCGTCGAGCCGCCAGACAAAGCCGCGCAGGCGTGCCCTTTTTCAGCGATGGCTTTGCTTAGCGTGGCGGCGAGGCGCGCGGCTGTTGCCGCCATCAGCGCATCGCGTGTGTCAAAGACAGTCAGCTGCATTCGCCCTTGCCGCGTTCGGCGAGGAGCGCTTGCAGGGCGGCGGCGGCCGTGTCGCCATACTCGCCGTTGGCGAGCGCGAAGGCGGCGTTGGCGCGCAGATAGCC
>CAYRHK010000186.1:0-5310 GCA_964423825.1 uncultured Terricaulis sp.
TGTTGTACACACTGGCGTCAATTCCCGCCCCGCCGATCATGATATCGGCGCCGGCGGCTCCGTACATAATGTCATTGCCAGCGCCGCCGTTGATCGTATCGGCGACATCCTCCGCGCCAAGTTGCGGCGTCAGCCGCCACACCGTGCCGCCGATGCCGATGGCGTAAAGAACGCCGTCCGCGCCGGTGACGAAGTCTGTAACGCTAGAGAGCTGCGCGCCGACGACCTGGCCTGTGCGTACGGTTGGGTCCACCGCGGCGCCGTTCACCACGGAAAGCGAGAAGAGCCGCCCTGTTATGAAATCCGCGAACACATACTGGCCGACGAAGCCAACATTGGCGCCGAGATAAATTTCCCCTCCCGTCACCGACGCCCCCAAGGAGCGCGGATAATCGTAGATCGGAAGAATTAGCGAGGGGTCGCCCGGTTGCGGCGTCCCCGGAGGCCCGGGATTGAACGGCAGCGCACCTTCCATGATCCGCCAACCGAAATTGCGTCCGCCAGCGCCGCTGGCGAGATAGTCGATCTCTTCACGCGCGCCTTGCCCCACATCGGCAATGTACAAATCGCCGTTGCGGGGGTCGAACGCCAATCGCCACGGATTTCTCAACCCGTAGGCCCAAATCTCGTCCGCGCCCGCCACGCCGACGAAGGGATTGCTCGCGGGGATGGCGTAGTTGCGGGCCGGATCGGCGGGAAAGCCGTCGCCATCAACGTCGATGCGAAGAATCTTGCCCTGCAAGACATCGAGGTTCTGCGCAAAATTGTTCGGGTCTCCGCCACCGCCGCCATCGCCGATCGCAATGTAGAGGTGACCGTCGACAGGCGAAAATCCGATCCAACCGCCGTTGTGATTGGTTTGGCCGGTCTGCTTGGGAACTTCGATCACCAGCGTAGAAGTCGTGTTGGCCACAGTTGGATCTGCAGCTGATCGCGTGTACTCACGAACCTGCAGATCGCCCTCAATGTCCGTCAAAAATACAAAGAAGCGGCCATTGCTCGCGTATTCGGGATGGAAAGCGAGACCAAGCACGCCGCGTTCGCCGTCGCGCGAGAAGTCGCCTTGCGGGATGTCGAGGAACGTCGTGCGCGCGCCCGACGCTTCATCGATCCGCCAAATGATCCCGCTATCTTTCTCAACAACATAGAGGAAGCCAGCGTCCGCCGGCGTGTATGCTGCCGCCACGGGCAGGGCTAGCCCAGTCACCAACGCCGTCGACGTAATCTGCCCGGTCGCGCCTTGGCTGTGACCGTAGATGATGTCGTCACCATCGCCGCCATTGAGCGTGTCTGCGCCGCCCAGCCCTGAGATGATGTCAGCACCTGCACTGCCATTAATGGAATTCGCGGCGCCGTCACCTGTGAATGTGGGCATGATGCGTGCTCCTCCGGAAGTCGCGGGTCATGCTAAGCGCTCACCGGCAGCGACTGAAGTGCGACCGCGCCCAGCGACGGTTACTTTCTCCCAAGATACGCCGCCACGCCCTGCTCCGGCAGCCACAAGCCCTCGGGCGGCGCGCCTGTCTGCCAAAACACATCGATGGGCATGCCGCCACGCGGGTTCCAGTAGCCGCCAATGCGTAGCCAGCTTGGGTCGATGGCGGCGATCACGCGCTTGGCGACGGCGAGCGTACAATCCTCGTGGAAGGCGCCATGATTGCGGAAGCTCTGGAGAAAGAGCTTCAGGCTCTTGGACTCGACGATCCAGTCCTTCGGCGCATAGTCGAGCACCAGCACGCCGAAATCGGGTTGGCCCGTGACCGGGCAAATCGAAGTGAACTCCGGCGCGGTGAAGCGTGCGAGGTAAAGCGTCCCTGGATGCGGGTTGGGCGCGCGTTCCAGGACGGCTTTGTCCGGGCTTTCCGGGATCGGGGCAGCGCGGCCAAGTTGTGAGATGTCGGACATGTTGTCTAATAGTCAATTTTTGTCTATGAGACAACTATGGAAGTTTCCGAAATTGGCCAGCGGCTGCGCGCGGCAGGTCGCACGCAAACGGAACTCGCACGCTTCTTGGGTATCTCCAAAAGCCATGTCTCTTTCCTTCTTAAGGGCCAGAAACGTATGGCCCTCGATACCTACCGCAAGATCGAGGCCTTCCTCGCCGAAGCCGAGCGCAAGGCGCAAACCCGCGGCGTCGCCGAAAGCACGCCAGCGCCGTTCGCGCACGCGCCGTCGCCGCTGCGCTTCATTACCCTCGAAGAAGCGCGCGCACTGAAGGCCAATCCGCCGCCAAGACTACCCCCGGAGGAACGCGAACGGATCATCCAAGAACTCATTGAACTAGGCGACGCCTATAGGGCGCTGCCGCGCGAGACCGCACGAAGCGAGGACGATATCCTCGGCTACGCGGAAGACGGCCTGCCAGAGCAGTGATCTGCGTGGACACATCCGCGGTCGTCGCGATCGTCAGAGGCGAACCTGAGCGGACTCAGTTCATGTCCGCGATCGAAGCCGCCGACCGGTCCTCGATCTCAGCGGCCAACTACTTAGAGAGCTCATTGGTCTGCGAGGGGGGAGATAAGGCGCCTGGAAAAATCCTGTTCGAGTCCGAGTTTGCATTGCTTGCCAGGCTTGGCCTCACCATTGTCGCCTTCGACGAAACGCAAGCCGAGCTGGCGCGCGAAGGCTTTCGCCGTTATGGCAAGGGCCGCCACCCTGCGGGGCTGAATTTCGGCGATTGCTTCGCTTACGCGCTCGCCAAGGCGCTTGACGCGCCGCTCTTGTACAAGGGCGCCGACTTCGGCAAGACCGATTTGAGGCGACGCTAGAAAGCAGGCGTTCATGCGCGATTTCGAGAACAAGGTGGTGCTGGTCACGGGTGCGTCGAGCGGCCTCGGCGCGGCGCTCGCGGTGGGCGCGGCGACGCGTGGGGCGAAAGCCGTTATCGTCAACTATTCCAAGAGCCAAGCCGAGGCTGAAGCAACCGCGGAAGCCGTGCGCGCCGCCGGCGCCGAGGCGGTACTGGCTCAGGGCGACGTCAGCGACGACGGCGATTGCCGCGCCATCGCCGCCAAAGCCGAACCCTTCGGGCGCATCGACGCACTCGCCAACAATGCCGGCATCACCAAGTTCGCGCCGAAACATGGCGATTTGGATGCTCTCGATCGCGCCGACTTCGAGCGCCTCTTCGCCGTCAACGTCATTGGCCCCTACCAGATGCTGCGCGCGGCGCGGCCCCTACTTGAAGCCTCGGACCGCGCCAGCGTGCTGATGGTGTCGTCGATCGCGGGCGTTACCGGCATTGGTTCGTCAGTCGCCTACGCCGCCTCCAAAGGCGCGCTCAACACCATGACGCTGTCGCTGGCGCGGGTGCTGGGCCCGAAGATCAGGATCAACGCACTCTGCCCGGGCTTCATCGACACCCCCTGGCATGAGCGCGGTTACGGCGTGGAAGGGGCTGCCAAAGTGCGCGAAGGAGCCAAGCGTATCACCCCACTTCAGGCCGCCTCCACGCCGGAGGATATCGCGGACGCGGGGCTGTTCTTCCTCTCGGATGGCTCCCGCCACGTCACCGGTGAAACCCTCCTGGTGGACGCTGGCCTGCACCTGGGATTTGCGGCTTTGGCGCAACGCTGACCCGCTCAGCGTGCCGATTTTCACGATTTCTGTTCCCTTGCCGGCGGCTGTAGCCCCATAAACGGGGCAGCGTTAACCATGCTTTCACCGGCCCCGGGCGAGCGTGCCGAAAATCGGAGGACCTGCACTCATGAAGAAACTGATTGGCTTGGCGTTGATGGCTGGCGCCGCCACCATTGGGACGGCTGGCGTTGCGAACGCGGGCGAAGGCAGCGTGTCGGCGAGCGTGGCGCTCACCACAGACTACGTTTTCCGTGGCCTTAGCCAGACCGATGGCGGACCGGCGGTGCAAGGCAGCTTCGACTACACCAATGGCATCTTCTATGCCGGCGCCTGGGCCTCCAATGTCGACTTCAATGTCGATGAGAATTTTGAACTCGACCTCTATGTCGGCATCACGCCGACCACTGGCCCGATCAGCTGGGACATCTCGCTGGTTGGCTACTTCTATCCGAACTCGACGGACGCATTCGGCGAGTACGATTACATGGAAGGCATCATCGGGGCTTCGATCAACCCGACCGAGCAATTTACACTCGGCGCCCAAGTCGCTTATTCGCCCGACTATTTCGGCGAAACCGGCACGGGCATCTACTACGAAGTGAATGGCGCTTTTGCGTTCACCGAGGCGTTCGCGGTGTCAGCGGCTTGGGGCAACCAAGACGTCGATGACACCGGCGAGTACAGCACCTATAATATCGGCGCCACGCATGCGATGCACGGGTTTGAGCTCGACTTGCGTTTTCATGACACCGACATCGTCGGCGTCGATGAGATCATAAACTTCACGATCAGCCGCGAACTCTAGACTTCAGCTAGAGGGGGAAACGGGAGGCCGTCGCGAGCAAGGCTCGCGGCGGCCTCTTCTATTTTGGGTTCGGCCATTTCGGCGCGCGCGAGACCATGCCCGGCGTAGGTCGCCCCAGGACGGCTCGGATGAACTTTGCCGCCCCAACCGCGCGGTCGAGATCGACGCTAGTATCGAAGCCCATGCGCGCGAACATATAGGCCAAGTCCTCTGTCGGCACGTTGCCGGCCGCACCGGGTGCGAACGGACAACCGCCGATGCCGGCGAGCGAACCATCCAACACGCGCACACCCTCCTCCACCGCCGCGACTGCGTTCGCGAGCGCGGTATTACGCGTGTTGTGGAAGTGCGCGCGCAACTGGATGCTGGCGGGCATCGCCGCCTTCACCGAACGGACGCGCTCGTGCACGTCGCTCGGCGCCGCGACGCCGATGGTGTCAGCGAGCGCTAGTTCAAAGATGTCCTGCTCTGCGCAGCGTTCGGCAACATTTACGACGCGGGCGATCGCCACCTCGCCATCGAACGGGCAACCGAACGCCGTCGAGACGGTCGCCGACAGACGCGCGCCGCCTGCCTTGGCTATCGCCGCAACCTCTGGCCAAACCCGGAACGTCTCCTCGACCGTGGCGCCATTGTTGCGGATCGAGAACCCATCCGAAGCGCAGAAGACGTAGTTGATCTCCTTGGCGCCAGCGGCAAGCGCGCGCTCGACGCCGCGCAGATTGAGCGCCAGCGCAATGAAGCTGACATCGTCGCGCTTGGGCAAGCCGGCGAACACCGCATCGCCATCGGCCATCTGCGGGACCTTCTTTGGATTGACGAAGCTTCCTGCTTCCAGCCGCCTGAACCCGGCATCCACGATCTTGCCGATGAGCGCGAGCTTGTCTGCGGTTGAGACGATGTCCGGCTCGTTCTGCAGCCCGTCG
>CAYRHK010000187.1:0-5249 GCA_964423825.1 uncultured Terricaulis sp.
GCCGCACTTTGGCGTGAGGCCGCGCTCATCCTGCCGTGCTCGGATTTCATTCGCCGCGAACTCGAAGCCAAAAGCTGCCCGCCCGAAAAGATGGTCGTGCACTACAACGCCGCCGACCCTGAACGCTTTCAGCCTAGCGAAAAGCAGAACATCCTGCTCTTCGCCGGCCGCTGGACCGAGAAGAAGGGTATCGCCACCCTGATCAAAGCTTTGGCGCGATTAGGACCGAAACTCGAAGGCTGGCGCGTGCGCCTGCTCGGCGACGGCGAACTCAAGGCCGAACTTGTACAAGCGCTAGCCGCCGCCAAGGTCGAGGCGGAACTGCCGGGATGGATCGCCGCCGACGACATGCCCAAGCATTTCGCCGAAGCCGCCATCGTCTGCGTGCCCTCGCAACGCGCGCGCTCAGGCGACGCCGAGGGCCTGCCCTTGGTGTGCGTCGAGGCGATGCTGTCGGGCTGCGCGCTCGCAGCTACCTACCACGCTGGCATCCCCGAATGCGTCGAGGACGGCAAGACCGGTTTTTTGGTCAACGAGGCCGACGACGAGGCCCTGGCGGATCGCATCGGTCGCCTGCTGGCCGATCCCGCACGTACCCGCGCCATGGGCGAAGCCGGCCGCGCGCTGGCGCTGGAAAAATTCAACGTGGTGACGCTCTCGAAGCGACTGCAGGGACATCTGAAGCGCGTTGCGGGATTTGGTGCTGACGTTTAGCGGGCTCCCCTCCCCCTGGAGGGGGGAGGGGCAGGGGTGGGGGTGAGTAAGCCGCGACGTTTGGGCTGCGTCAGTTTGAGCGCGTCGAAGACGACGCCAAAGCGTGCGGGCGCTCGCCCCACACGCTCACGCCACGCTTCATTGTTGTACGTCACCCCACCCCTTACCCCTCCCCCTCTAGGAGAGGGGGCACGGCGAACGCCGGTGCCAAAGGAGGTCAAGTACGGGAGAAATGGCGGGGCCGCTGGCGGCAAGGGGAGGAGAGCCAGGGCTGGGCTCAAAAAAACGGCCCCGCCAAACTTGCACGCGCTCAGGCGACGATGCCCGAGGCCACGGTAAGGAACGGCAGGCTGACGATCAGCACAACGGTTGCCGCGACGGCGAAGGAAACGATCTTGCCGGCGTTGGGGAAGAGGTGTGACATCTGAGGGGCTCCGAGGTTTCTTGCGCCGGGTCGTCCCGGCTGATGAAGCCAACATGAGCGCGTCCCCCCTTGAATGCGAACGAGGGTTTGACGACTTAGATGTGAGCGAAATTCACAACCCGGGGCCACCCCATGGGCCATTTGCCGTCGCTTCAGACCCTGCGCGCGTTCACGACGGCCGCACGGCTTCAATCCTATTCCAAGGCCGCCCAGGAGCTAGGCCTCACCCACGGCGCCGTCAGCCACCGCATACGTGAGTTGGAAGAGCAGCAGGGCGTGCCGCTCTTCCGCCGAGCGGGCAACGCCATGGTCCCCACCACCGAGGGGCTTCAGCTCCTCGGCAAGGTTACCCAAGGCCTGAGCCTCCTCGAAGAGGCGTTCGACGCTGCACCCATCGCCAATGCAAAAGCCAAACGCCGCCACATCGTGGTTTCTTCAGTGCCTTCGCTCGCTTCGACGTGGCTCTTCAAGCGCCTCACCGAATTCCGCGAACATCACCCCGACATCGATGTCGAACTGCGCGTCTCCGAGCGCCTGTCCGACTACAAGAAAGAAGCCATCGACGTTGGCATTCGCTTGGGCCTTGGCGGCTGGCCGGGCTTGAATGGCGTGCGCCTCTTCGATGAAGCGCTTTCGCCGGTTTGCACGCCAGAGTACCGCGACCGCCTCGCTCTGCACACGCCCGCTGACCTCGCGCGCGCTACGTTGCTGCGCAACGTTTGGACGCCCTGGGTGCGCTGGTTTCACGCCGCCGGCCTCGATTGGCCCGAACCCGAAACTGGTCCCAAGTTCGACGATAGCCCGCTCATGCTGCGTGCGGCGCTCGACGGCCAGGGCGTGGCGCTCGGCCGTCACTGGCTCGCGGTCGACGAATTGCGCGCAGGGCGGCTGGTGACGCCGTTCGGGATCGCGCTGCGCGACGATTTCCAGTACTGGCTCGTGTGGCCGACCGGGCGCGCCGCCAATCCCGACGCCACGCTCTTTCGCGAATGGCTGCAGGCCCAGGCCGAGAACGAAGCTCACCCGTGCCCGTTGGATGAGGCCTGCAGCACCGACACCGCGCCGGGTTGAGCGCCGCACCCGCTCGGCCTATGTGGAAGCCTAAGAAGGACGCCCATGACCCCCGCCGAAATCATCCGCATTCCCCGTGTGGAATCGTCGCCGCTCGAGATCGCCAACCACCTGCCGCTGACCTTCATCTGCGGCCCCTGCCAACTCGAAAGCCGCGCCCACGCGCTTGAGACCGCCGAATTCCTGCGCGATGTCTTCCGTCGTGTCGGGGCTGGCTTCATCTACAAGACCAGTTTCGACAAGGCGAACCGCTCCAGCCTTTCCACCAAGCGCGGCGCCGGCTTCGACACGTCGGCGCCAATCTTCGAGGAAATCCGCACCAAGCTCGGCGTCCCGGTGTTGACAGACGTACACCTGCCCGAACAATGCGCCGAAGTCGGCGAAGTCGTGGACGTGCTGCAAATCCCGGCCTTCCTCTGCCGCCAGACCGACCTGCTCGTCGCCGCCGCCGAAACCGGCAAGCCGATCAACGTCAAGAAGGGCCAGTTTCTAGCGCCGTGGGACATGAAGAACGTGATCGCCAAGATCACCGGCTCCGGCAATCCCAATGTCATGGCCTGCGAGCGCGGCGCCTCCTTCGGCTACAACACGCTGGTCAGCGACATGCGCGCCATTCCGATCATGAAAAGCTTCGGCGCGCCGGTCGTGTTTGACGCCACCCATTCTGTACAACAACCCGGCGGCAAGGGCGACACTTCCGGCGGCGAGCGCCAGTTCGTGCCGGTGCTGGCGCGCGCGGCGGTGGCCATTGGCGTCGCGGCTGTTTTCATGGAAACGCACCCCGATCCGGACAACGCCCCGAGCGATGGCCCCAACATGGTACCCTTCGATCGGCTTGAGGACCTGGTCCGCGACCTCATCGGCTTCGACCGCCTCGCCAAACAAAGCGCCATCGCCGCGGAGTAGAGTTCGGCTTCCGGCCGGCGGTTCGAACTGTGGACGCTTCCACCAAACCCCCATAAGAAGCGCCCATGTTCGAACGGCGCATTCTCGTCACCGGCGGCTCCGGCTTCCTCGGCTCCCACCTCTGCGACCGCCTGGTCGCGCGCGGCGACGACGTCGTCTGCGCCGATAACCTGTTCACGGGCCGGAAGCGCAACATCGCCCACCTCATCGGCAAGCCCAATTTCGAGTTCCTGCGCCACGACGTGACCTTCCCGCTCTATGTCGAGGTCGATCAGATCTACAATCTCGCCTGCCCCGCGAGCCCAGTGCACTATCAGCACGATCCTGTTCAAACGACGAAGACTTCCGTTCACGGCGCCATCAACATGCTGGGCCTGGCTAAGCGCCTGCGCGCCCGCATCTTCCAGGCCTCCACCTCGGAAGTGTACGGCGATCCCGATGTGCATCCACAGCCGGAAGAGTACTGGGGCCGCGTCAATCCGATCGGCGTGCGCTCCTGCTATGACGAAGGCAAGCGCTGCGCCGAGACGCTGTTCTTCGACTATTATCGCCAGCACAATTTGGACATCCGCGTCGCGCGCATCTTCAACACCTACGGGCCGCGCATGCATCCCAATGACGGGCGCGTCGTCTCCAACTTCATCGTGCAGGCCTTGAAGGGGCGGGACATCACGCTCTACGGCGACGGCCTGCAGACGCGCTCGTTCTGTTACGTCGACGATCTGGTCGAAGGCTTCATCCGCTTCATGGACAAGGACGGCGATCTGCCCGGCCCGATCAACATGGGCAATCCCGGCGAGTTCACCATCCGCGCCCTCGCCGAACAAGTGGTCGAACTCACCGGCTCGAAATCGAAGCTCGTCTTCCGTCCGTTGCCGAGCGACGACCCCAAGCAGCGCCAGCCCAACATCGACAAGGCCCGCGAAGCTCTGGGCTGGGAACCGAAAGTGCCGCTCGCCGAAGGCCTGAAGAAAACCATCGCCTACTTCGACGAGCTCCTCCGCGAAGGCGACCCGCTGATGGTTGCTCCCTGATTAGGGAACCAGCTGGACATTTCGATTGCGCGGGCCTTCCTTGAGGATTGCCCAGAAGGTCAAACATCAATGGAAGACGAAGTTCTGCCATTGCTTCTCGTGATACTCGTTGCCGGCCTGTTTCTTTGGAATTTCTGGCCACAGCCCCCGCAACGAGTCGAACACCGCAAAGCACAGCGAGTACCTAGCCGTCCTCCCAAGACCAAAGCGCGCCCGGGTGCGGAAATCAGGAATATTATCGACAGCCTTCCGTCGGCGAGAGTGCTGGAAATCTACGATGGCGACACGGTGCTGGTGGCGACCAGTTGGTCTCGCCTAATGATCCGGCTCGATTCCATTGATTGCCCTGAGGACGGGCAGCATTGGGGAGACACCGCCAAGTACGGCCTAATCAAACTCATCGGCGGCCGCACCGTTCATCTCGAACAACATGGGATCGATGATTACGGCCGAACGCTTGCGACCCTTTACGTTCAGAATGCAAACCGAACAGGCTGGCAAAACGTAAACGAGCGAATGGTGACGCTCGGCCACGCATGGGTCATGCGCAAATACTACGATCACTTGCCAGACGATCGACAAGCCCAACTGAATCGTCTTGAAGCTTGGGCGAAGTCGAAAAAGGTAGGCTTGTGGGGAACACCAGACCCGGTCCCACCATGGCGGTGGAGAAGAGAGGTCACGAGTCAGCGCCCGCTCCAATAAGTGCGGGGCGCCTCACTAACGCGGCAATGACGTATCGACGCCGATATTTGCAGCCACAATGAAAAAAAACCAAGCGACTGGTAAGAGCAGCAATCCAAACGCCACCCATATCCAGGGGCCAAGTAAGGCGGCGGTTGTGCGGCCACCTTGAAATGACGAACTGTCGGGTTGATCCTCGCCCAACCTCGAAAAAAACTCCGCATTCAGCGCCCGCGCGTCCGCTTCGCATAGTCCGATCTCGACCAACACACCCGCCGCGCGCAGCCGCGCCACGCCGGCGCCCGCAGCGAACGGATGCGGGTCGCTTGCCGCGATCACCACGCGCACCACGCCCGCCGCGATCAGCAAATCGGCGCACGCGGTCGTCCCTGCCGAGCGCTTCGCGCACGGCTCCA
>CAYRHK010000188.1:0-5234 GCA_964423825.1 uncultured Terricaulis sp.
CCGTCCTGACAGCGATAGCGGTTCTTGAAATAGACCGTGGCGGCCCCCTGGCTCGGCGTTTTGAAGCGTGGATCGACATTGCCATCAGCGTCGATCCAGCCCATGGCGCGCTTTTCCTCCTCGGGCATGAAGCGCTGCAGGTCGGTCATGATGCCGCCTGGGTGCACCGCGAACGCACGCACGCCATGCGCTTCGCCGCGTTTGTCGAGGCCGATAGCGAAGAGCGCGTTGGCGGATTTGGCGCGGCCGTACGCCATCCACTTGTTGTACTCCGTGCGCTCGAAATTGGGGTCGTCGAGATCGGGCGGGCAGATGCGGTGCCCGATCGAGGAGAGCGACACCACGCGCGCGTTGCCCGCTGCTTTGAGCGCGGGCCAGAGCCGCGCCGTGAGCTGGAAGTGCCCGAGATGATTGGTGGCGAATTGCGCCTCAAAGCCGCGCGCATCGCGCATCAGGGGCGAGGCCATGATGGCGGCGTTGTTGATCAGAATGTCGAGCGTTTTCGTGCGCGACAGGAACCCGCCCGCGAACGCGTCGATGCTGGCGGGGTCGGCGAGATCGAGCGCGGCTTGTTCGACGTTGGCGATGTCCTTCAATGCAGCCGCCGCTTTTTCCGGCGTGCGCGCCGGCACGATCACGATGGCGCCAGCGCCCGCGAGCGCTTTGGTGGTTTCAAGTCCCAGTCCCGAATAACCACCGGTGACGATCGCGACCTTGCCGCTGAGATCGCGTCCGCCCAGCGCCTCGCGCGCCTCCGTGCGCATGCCGTAGCCGGAGTTGATGGGCGCTTGCGGTGTGGGCATGGGGGCTAAGTTCCTTTCAGTTACTGTAGGCGACTATCCGCCCGTTGCCGTCAGGGCACAATCGGGCCCGATTCCATGCCCTCAAAGCGCCTTCCCTTTGGTCTTCCACAAGCTTGTGGTTGTAGCCTGGGTCGAGAGGCATACGGTAGTTGGCCTGCCAACTACCATGTTGGGGAGGATTATATGAGCAAACGCATTTCACTGCTGGCGGCGGTAGCAATCACGACGATGGCGGCAGGAGCCGCGCCCGCCGGGGCCGATACCTGGAACGGCTTTTATGTCGGCGCCCACACGGGCTATGCCTACGGCGAAGTCGACCAGCCATATGGCAATGTCGGCGGCCCCTTTACATTTACTGACCAAACAGCGCCCGAAGTCGACGGCTTCGTGTACGGCGTGCAAGGCGGGGTCAACTGGAGCGCTGGCGGCGGCTGGGTGTTTGGCGGCGAACTGCAGGGTACCTGGGGCGATCGCGAAGGCGACGACAACGGAACCGGCGGCGACGTGAATGGCGTCGACATCAAGAGCGAATGGTCGTTGCGCGGACGCGCCGGCTATTTGATGTCGCCGCACTTCCTGCTCTACGGCACCGTCGGCTACGTTTCGATGGACGTTGACGCGACCGCGCCAAGCCAGGGCGCCGTGAACGAGTCGATCACCGGCTGGACCTATGGCATCGGCGGCGAGTGGGCCTTCAACGACCGCTGGAGCGGCGTTCTCGAATGGCGCACAGACGAGATGGACGAGACGCGCTTCTCGTTTCCGCTCGATGGTTATGATGAGGGTTTGACGCCGGATACGAGCGCGGTGCGCGTCGGCGTCAACTGGCACCCGTACTGATAGCGCTTAGAAGCGATGTGTCGGCGGCGCTCGATCACTAGATCGGGCGCCGTTTTCTGTACGGTTTAGGCCGATGTCGGTTGCACGAGCCCCGCCGCCTGCTTTGCACGTTCTCGCGCTTCGGCGGTGTCGCGCCCGCGCGCCAACGCGACGCCCATGCGCCGCTTCGTGAAGCTTTCCGGCTTGCCGAACAGGCGCAGCTCGGTTTCAGGGGTAGCGAGTGCGTCGGCGACGCTATCGTAGGCGATGCCCATGGCGTCGACCCCGCCATAGATCACCGCGCTCGCGCCTGGCGCGCGCAGGCTTGTGTCGACGGGCAGCCCCAGGATCGCGCGCGCGTGCAGCGCGAACTCGCTTTGGTTCTGGGAGACCAGCGTAACCAACCCAGTATCGTGCGGGCGCGGGGAGACTTCCGAGAACCACACCTCGTCGCCCTTCACGAACAATTCGACGCCGAAGATGCCGTGGCCGCCGAGCGCTCCGGTGACCTTGCCGGCGATGTCGCGCGCACGCGTCAGGGCGGTCGTGCTCATCGCTTGCGGCTGCCAGCTTTCGACATAATCGCCATCGACTTGTACATGGCCGATCGGCTCGCAGAAGTGAGTCTTTGTTTCTTGGCCCGACGCTGCGCGTACCGTCAGCAGCGTGACTTCAAAGTCGAAGTGGATTTGGCCTTCCACGATGACGCGCGGTTGCTTCACCCTTCCCGCGCTCATCGCGTATTCCCACGCACGCGCAACATCGTCCTGCGATTTCAACCGGCTCTGGCCCTTGCCCGATGACGACATCACCGGCTTCACGAAGCACGGAAACCCGATGCGATCGATCACCGCTTGCATTTCTTCCAGCGAAGACGCGAAGGCGCAAGGCGAGGTGAGCAAGTTTAATTCTTCGGCGGCGAGCACGCGGATACGTTCGCGGTTCATGGTGATGTGCGCGGCGCTCGCAGTTGGGATGACGACCGCCAATCCTTCCGCTTCGATGCGCACCAATTCGTCGGTGGCGATGGCCTCTATTTCCGGCACGATCAGGTGCGGGCGCTCCCGTTCGACCAGCGCGCGCAGCGCTTTTGCATCGGTCATATCGATGACGTGCGCGCGGTGCGCGAGCTGCTGCGCCGGCGCGTTGGCATAGCGATCCACGACGATGGTCTCCACGCCAAGGCGCTGCAGCTCGATCACCACTTCCTTGCCCAGTTCACCCCCGCCCAGGAGCATCACCTTGAGCGCGGTGGGCGAGAGCGGCGTGCCGATGCGTGTCATGGTTTGGCTATAGCGCGCTTGCGCGGGTTGTCACCACAGCGCAAGGTCAAGCGATGCAGGCCAATGACATCATCACCTTCTGGACCGCGGCCGGGCCGGATGCCTGGTTCAAGAAGGACAACGCGTTCGACGCGCGTTGCCGCGACTTCGAGGCCCCGCACCACGCCGCCGCGCGCGGCGAACTTGGCGAGTGGGAAGCCACGCCCGAAGGCGCGCTGGCGTTGATCCTCTTGCTCGATCAGATCCCGCGCAACATCTATCGCGGTACAGCGCATGCGTTCGCTACCGATCCGTTGGCGCAAGCTGTCGCTGATCGCGCGATCAATGCCGGCCACGATCGCGCCACGGCGATGCCGCTGCGCGTTTTCTTCTATCTGCCCTTCGAGCATGCGGAGACCTTGAGCCTGCAAGCGCGTTGCGTGGCGCTGATGCAGGCGGCGGGCGACGCCGAGTACGCGAGGTACGCGATCCTGCATCGCGACGTCATCGCGCGCTTCGGCCGTTTCCCGCACCGTAATGTGGCGCTGGGACGCGCGACGACCGAGGAAGAACAAGCTTTCCTCGATGGCGGCGGGTTCAAGGGTTAGTTCGGGGTTAATCGATCGCGGCGTCGAAGGCGAAGCGCCAATTGCCTTCATCATCGCGCTTCCAAACCGTGATGTAGCGCGTCGCGGTGCGTTCGCCGCCTGGCGCGATGTAGGTGGCGTTGCCCCAGGTCCAGCCCATATCGCCGCGCGCCGACACGCGCGCGGTTTCCGGCGCCCACTGCAATTGCGCGCCATTGGGCCAGTTTTGGTAATAGGCCGAGATGCCGGCGCGGCCGTTCAATGCCTGCGTCGAGGTGACGATCAGCGCATCCTCGGCGGCGAAGCGCGCGAACGCGGCGGGCACGCCTTCGGCGGCGGCCAGCGCATTGAAGGCGCGGTCTGCTTCCATCAGTTCCGCCACCGCGGCGGCGGCGAGTTCTTCCTCGGTGCGCGAGCCGCCCAGTTCCGACAGGCGCAACACTAGGCGCCCGCCCGCGTCGGTGTTGGCGACGCACGCGCGCGACAACGAACTGGAACGACCGCCCACGAATAGTTCGATAAACGCCTGTTCGCCGGCGCGGCAAATTTCGGTGTCGCCGCCGAGCGCGCCGGTCACGCCGGCGACAGCGCGCGCAAGGGTCGCGATTTCGTTGCGCTGGGTGGCGGTGACTGTCGTCACGCGCGGCGCGTCGCCGCCCCAGAGCCACCAGCCGGTGGAGGGGTGGCCGGTAAAGCGGCGCACCGCCAGCGCACCGTCTTCGCCGCGCAGGTCGTAACGGATGACCCGCGCCACGCCGCCACTGGACGGCGCGATGGTAACGCGCACCGCCAAGTCGATGCCCTGCCCCGAGATCGCCGAGCGACCGCCCGTGGTTGGGATCACGTCCGCCGACAGCAGCGCTTGCGCCCATGCCGGCGCCCGCAACGACAGATTCTGCGCCGACGCCGGAGCGCCCAACAGCATAATCGCAGCGCCGAGCGCCGCGACGCGCCACACCTTCATAACCGCCTCCCTCTTTGGCGGTCAGTTTAGGCGGGGGCGAAGGGCGACGGAAGGCCGGATGCTGCTGTTAACGCTTTATGGCTGGGGTCGCGGACGGTCCCGCACCGGTTCACCATTGCGCAGTACCCATTGAGCGGTGTCGGCGACCCGGTCGATCTCGTCCTGCAGCGCGCGGACTGCCTGCGGGAGGCCGACGGCGGCGCCGCCATAGTCAACCACGGTTTTCACTCGGTCGCCGCGACGGATCGAGACGGTGTAGGTCGGCAGATCGGTTACCTCGGCTTCATAACGATCCCGCAGGCGATCGAAGCCGATCTCATCGAAGCGCGCGACCAGCCTCGCCACCTCGTCGGGCGAGACCCGACCGCGGGCCTCGCCGACCACATTGACGAAGGCGCGCCCCTCGTAACGAACTTCACCGGCGCCGTTGATCGTCACCGTATAGGCGGGGCAATAGCCGAAGCAAACCGTGCGCGTCAGCGTGATTTCAACGAGTTCGGTTTTCGACGGCTCCGCCGATACCGGCGCACAAGCGCTCATGATCATCGCTCCGAAAGCGGCCAGGATCAGTCGTAGCCCCATTTTCAGTCTCCGTCTCGTCCGCGCAGACAGCTATAGCGTATTTCGTGGCGAGCATGGGGCGGGCGCGCGCCATCCTTGTTGGGCTGGCGCCCCAAAAATCGGGAGAGCGGAGCGCGGCCCGCGGCCGTGCACTTAACTTTTTTTATTGGGGGCGCCGCAAGCCGCGCTCCGCGCGGGACCATTTCCAACCGGCGCTTCACGCGGCGTTCGAGGGCGT